>JAISAW010000082.1 GCA_031266515.1 Eubacteriales Family XIII. Incertae Sedis bacterium | reverse complement strand
TGCAGCCTCCGCAGAACCGGGTAAAGGGTTGATTCGGAAATGGACAGTGATTCGCGCAGGGTCTGCGTCAGCAGGTAGCCGTACGTATCCTCTTCTTTGAGGACTGACAGCACACATGCGTCGAGCAAAGTCGCTCCCACTTGAAATATCATCTTCGTTCCCTCCACAACATACTTTTGGATTTGTGTACCATATTGTTTCAACGATGATACTATACGCTATATAATATTGTACGTCAAGGGAGTTTAGAATAAAAAATATCAGGCATACTTGCTTTATCAAAAGAACGCAGGAGTGGGGCAGTTCGCGTTTTGTGCTGTCTGCGCGGAGTGAGTGCGCACACAGTCGCTTTGAATGAGACTCACTTCGTTCGCTGCTGCACGACGGGGAGTCGCAGCAAACAAACCGCGAGCTGCCCCACTCCCACGCAACTACGAGATCTGGCGAACTCGAAAGTGACGGGTGCATGGAGACTCTCACATCTCATACGCATATATTGATGGGTACGCTCCGTGTGCCACCGTATATCAGGCAGCCAGATCCTCTATCGCTTGCCTCACAGTCCCAGCGGCCGCTTCCTTCGCGGCCCTCTCCTCCGCTTCAGTGTCAAAACCAGGGCCTTCCTGCGGCCCAAGCAGCGCGGTTATATCAGAGAGCGCTTCGTCAGCCCCGGAGACATCGCCTGCGGCAAGCACGTCCGGGTTGCTTTGGTAGCCTTCCGTCAGAGGGATTATGGAATAGTTGTATGTGCCGGAGGAGCCCATCCACCTTTCCACCCACGTCGGGATGTAGCCCATATGCATCGCAGAGATCTTTTTGCCCTTTCCCGAAAGGGTGATACCGACCTTTGCCATTATCCCCTGCTCGGTGTACCTGTTTTTGCTGTCGAGGGTTTCGACCCTCTGGTTTGAGACGAAGTTTCCTATAGCCCAGAAAACGGGGACCTGCCTCCCGCTCGCTGGGTCGGCCAACAGCTCAAAAGGCTGCAGGACATGCGGGTGCGAAGCGAAAATGATATCGGCGCCCATGGAAACAGCGATTTCCGCCGTCCTTCTCTGCCGATCGTCAGGCTGCTGCTGATACTCTTCTCCCCAGTGAAAATAGCAGATTATCAGCTCTGCGCCGTCGGCTTTCGCCCCGTCTATCGAAGCCCGGACCGCCTCCATATCCTCGTCGAGCCTGTAGGGGCTGTACGAATTGATGAGGGCCCTCGTCTCGTCTGACAGGGGGTTTCCATTGATATAACGCCCGCCCGAAGCGTCCGCCGTTTCATAGGTGTATGCGACCAGGCCTATCTTCACGCCTTTGGCCTCAGCCACAACCCAATCTTTGTCTTCAGGCTTTTCGACGCTGCCGGCCACGAGCAGACCGCTGGCTTTCGCCACCTGCACGGTCCTGACGACCCCGGCCTGGAGCGTATCGAGCATATGGTTGTTTGAGGTGACCGCGATGTCAAAGCCGGATTCTTTCAATGCAGCAGCCATTTCGTCGGGGGCGGAAAACAGCGGATAGCCGCTATACGGAGGGCCTCCGAATGTAAACTCCATGTTCACGATGGAAAGATCCGCCGCCTCGACAAACGGCCTCACATGGGGGAAGTAGCCGCTGAAATCGTAGACGCCGCCCGCCCTTGCCGCGCCGTTCAGTTGAGGGTTGTGCAGCATGACATCGCCAGCGCACAGTATTTCAAGTTCGATCGGCTCGGGCGAAAGCTCCGTTTCGACAGCGGTTTCGGCATCGCCGCCATTTCCTGCGCTTCCGGCTCTTTCCCTTAGAGCCAACCCGCCATTCATATATATATAAACTATGGCCCCGGCAAGCAAGGCCAGTGCCAGCGCGAGCAAAACAAGCAGTATCCTGCGCCCTCTCATGCGGGCCTTTCTCCTGGATGCCCTTCCCCGGCCTTTCCTTCTGCCCTCCATCACTCTCTCACTTTTTCTCCCGTTTTCGCTATACGGACAAAACGGTCAAACCTCATCAGTAGCAGTGTGCCAAGCGTATTTCGCATTCCCTGTCCCTCGAAAAACTCCTGTTTGTACCCGGACAATAGCCATATACTTCATTCGAGCAAATCTATCAGTTTATACCTCAATTCATCGTCAAGCTTTTCCGCCAGCAGCGCCTTGACATCCTCCGCAAGCGCCGGGGCGAAGGAGTCTATCGACCTTCCGGCAATGGTTTTCCATTTTGACGCGCAGTTCACAGCCGCCCTCCTGAGCGGTTCCACATCCGAGAGCAGGCCGGCGGACACATAGTCCAGACCGTATGACGGGTAGTATTCCAGCGCTTCAATCAGCCTTGCCGCGCTGCCCGCGCCCTCGCCAAAGGCCAGGCTTCCGGGAGGCAAGGCGTCACGGTAGACCGACAGCACAGCGTCCATCCATGCATCGCTGTAGAGCAGATAGGACAGATACTCGCTACGGCCGATCGGATCCACCTTCAAATATTCGAAGATCAATGGGTTTATGTCTATTTTCAGTTCTTCTGGAAATCTCCGCACGAGAGTGATCCCGAGTGAAGCAAGCAAATCGTCGCCGCTTACGGCAAATTCCAGCGCGCACTCCGCCACCGCCTTGCAGTCCAATTCGGATTTTTTCTTTATGACCTCATCGTCGAACTCGGACTGGAACTCGCCAAAATCCCGTTTTGAGAGGTAGCTCCGGATCTCATCTCTGGCGACAATGCGCCCGGGGAAATCGCCGCCAATTTTTTTGACCATGTGAAACAGCTCTCTTGCCGCAAATCTCGGATCCTTTTCAAGGCGGATTATTTTTGTGCCTGTTTCTTCGGGAAACACGTTTGTCACCTGCCCCTGTATTTTTGGCGCTTGAGTATGGTGCCGGCCATCCGGCTCGCCGATCTCTGGCTTGTCATGGATGCCACCTTCCCATATATTCCTTATTTTTGAATGTGGCTTTGCCTCCAAGCATGGTGAGGACGGTTTTCCCTTTTACCTGAAGCCCGTCGAACGGCGTGTTTTTCCCTTTCGAGAAAAAAGTGGAGCTGTCTATCTCAAAGGTGGTGTTCAGGTCAAACAAAGCCAGGTCGGCGACAAAGCCTTCCTTCATCCTCCCTCTGTCTTTCATGCCGAGTATCTGTGCGGGGCGGCCGCTCATCTTCCACGACAGGGCACTCAGGCCCATTCCGCAGTATATGTGCAGCCAGGTCAGCGACAGTGGGAAGCTCGTCTCAAGGCCGACGATGCCGAAAGGCGCTTCAGCCAGAGGCTTGCTTTTTTCCTTTTTCGTGTGCGGGGCATGATCCGTCGAGACCACGTCAAGGCCGCCCTGTTTTTTCAAAATGGCTGAGAGCACGGCTCTTCGGTCGCCCTCCGTCCTTAGAGGCGGGTTCATCTTTGCGAGCGACAGCTTGTCCGCCACAGCTTCCTCAGTCAGTATGAAGTAGTGGGGGCAAGTCTCACCGCAGAAGGCATCCTCCCCGAGTTCCCGTTTTGCCTTCGCGATGAGCGCGGCACCGCGTTCGGTGCTGACGTGTTGTATCAAAAACTTCGCGCCGGTCTCCCGGGCAAGCTTGATATCCCTTTCAATGATGTTTTCCTCCGCCCTCGCAGGGATGCCTCGCACAGCAAGGCGCCTTGACACAGCGCCTTCGTTCATGACGCCGCCGGACAGGGAGGCGTCTTCGGCATGGTCAAATACCGGCAACCCGAGGGATGCGGCGGACTCGGACACCTGCCTCATGAGCGCGTCGTCCATGAGGCTCCGCCCGTCTTCACTCACTGCGGCTATGCCTCTGCCTGTGAGTTCGCTGCAGCGGGTCTTTGCTTCGGTGAGCATTTGCAGGTCCGTGAGTTTTTTGCCCTTCTGCCCTTTTGACATGGCCGGTGCCACAAGCAGGTTGACGTAGCCCGCTTCCCTGCCTTTTCTGTCAACATCGAGGAGGGTTTTCTTTGAATCGATGGCCGGGTCGGTATTCGGCATACAGACGACGGTGGTGAAGCCGCCCGCTGCAGCCGCCCGCGACCCGCTCCTGATGTCTTCCTTTTGCGTGAAGCCGGGATCCCTGAAATGGACATGCAGGTCGATAAGCCCCGGCATCAGGGCCAGCCCATTGCAGTCGATTACCTTCGCGCCTTTGCCATAGCGTTTTTCGAGGGAGATTTCGGGGACAGGGTCAAACGGGATGATGCTCTCGATGACCCCGTCGTCCACTATCACGTCGTATTGATTGCCGTATTTGCCGCCGAATTCGCCCACGCCGTCCGCAAGCGCCGCGTCCTTGAATACGGTCCTTTTGTTTTGTTTGTTTGACATACCGCTATTACCATTTCCTATCCCGACAGCACCATTATAGCATGGGTATACGGCGGTATGAAAAACCGTGATTCATTTTCCAGAAAATGGAAATGGAAGAACAACATCGAGTCGAAAAATAAGTACCAACAAAAACTTTACACTCAGTGCGTTCGTCACCAGTGTTACTGTCCGGAAAAATGGCGGAAAGGTGCATAGTTTGTACAATATTTCTTTGAGAAAACACATTTTGTCCCTGATCTCCTGTAGAGCATGGGAATGAAGGGAAAATGCAGATTGAATGGGCTATGAAAACACCCAATTCGCGCCTTGTCCTGTGACGACCTCTTTCAGGTTTGAGATGAGCGCTGAGAGCTCTTCGGACATCGGGGTATTGCGCCTGAGCAGCATGTACACGGGCCTGTCAAGCGGGGCGTCTATCAAGGTTTTTTGCTTGATTTTCGGGTTTTTCCTGATCGAGTGGGCGACGGACACGGGTACGGCCGCCCAGCAGGCTTCTTTGCCCAAAAATGTCTCCATCAGCGTCAAATCGTCGGTGTAGACGCGCGGAGTGGCATTTTCCCCAAACCAATATTCGTTCCAGCGGCTGAACTCATGGTGCCAGTCGACGAGGACTTCTTTGCTCACATCGAGGCCGCGGGGACTGACTTCCTTGCCCGTCTTGTATCCGGCGTTGCAGACGAATACCATCTTTTCATAAAACAGGGGGACGGCTATGAGGCGCTTTGAATAAAGATCCTTCGTCACGAAAGCGGCATCCGCTATACCGCTTTCGACCAGATGGTAAGACTCGTCGGAGCGGCGTGTGCGCAGCTGCAGCGAGACCTGCGGGTTTTGCCCGGCGTACAGCATATAGACTTCGTTCAGGATGTATGCGTTGAGGCTGTAGATTGCAGAAATGCTGAGGCTTCGGCTGTGCCCTTTTTCCGATATCTCCATGGTCTCAGCCCAGAGGCGTTCCCACTTTTCCGCTATGAGCAGGAAATCCTCGCCGGCTTCGGTCAGCTCCGTATTGCGGACGCCTTTGCCTCTTGTAAACAAGGTGATGCCCAGCTCTTTTTCGAGCGCGAGCAGGCGGGTCGAGAGGGTCGACTGGCGCTGGAAGAGGTTTTCGGCAGCCTTTGAAAGGGAGCCGTACTCGACCACTGCAAGAAATATCTGGATATCTGTTCTGTTCATACAGCGAGCCTTTGCCTGCCTTTCTTTATCTGTGGGTACAAATATCACGATATACGATATTTTAGTTCAAATAATACTGGATTACAAATATTAATTCCATTGTTATCATGATGGAAGATGTTTCGATTACTGTTCACACGAAGCAGAGTTCCTCTGAACTTTTAGGGTTTGACCCGGATTTATCCAGCAATTGTGTAGCTGCGAGGCTCGGGTTGTAAATCTCCAGCGTACGTCTGAACAGCAACATATTTCGATAAAAAGATGGTGTCGGTAAAATAGGGACGGGATTATGAAAAAAATTCATTACAGTTGGTTGGTTTGTATAGGGTGTACGCTGGTGCTGTTCTGTACGCTTGGCCTTGGTTCAAGCGCTTTTTCCCTGTATCAGCCCTATATCATAAGCCATGGAGGCCTCAGTAACACGCAGGGCTCGGTAGTGGTCACGGTCAGGATACTGTTCGCCCTGTGCTCGATGCTGTTTGTGGAGAAGTACATCAAAAGGACGGGCATCAGGTGGGGAGTGACGATCGCCTGCCTGGGCACTTCGGCCGCCTTCGCCCTGTTCGCCGTCTCTTCAGGCTTCATCAGCTATTCCATCGCGGCAGCAGTCAGCGGGATCGCATACGGGCTTGGAGGGATGGTGCCTGTCTCCGTCATGATAAACCGCTGGTTCTCATCGCACAAGAGCCTTGCGCTCGGCCTGTGCTCGGCAGGATCCGGGATCGCAACGATACTGGCACCGCCTTTGTTCACTTCAATCATAGAAAATGTTTCCCTGGCCGCAGCTTTCATGGCAGAAGCGGGCGGGGTAGTGCTGATAGCGCTGGTGGTCTTCGCCCTGCTCCGCAACGACCCGCAGGCAAAAGGCCTGACGCCCCTCACCTCAGGCGAAAATCCAAAGCGCGCTGTGCGGCGGGATTTGGGCGGCAAGCCTCTGCAGCTGAATGCTTTCATGATGCTGGCAGCCATATTGATGCTCGGGATGCTGTCAAATTCAGGTTTCGCCCATCTGTCGGTACTCTACAGGACGGAGGGGTTTGACAGCGCGACGACAGCACTGCTGATATCCTTTGTGGGCTTCGCCATGACTGTAGGCAAATGCATATACGGGCAAGTTGTCGACCGTCTGGGCGGCTACAGGGCGAGCTACATATTTTTCAGCCTGCTGGTATCCGGGCAGATCCTCTGCTGCCTTGCGGGAAACGGAAGCATCGTGACCGCCTTTGCCGCCATGCTCTGCCTGGGGCTCGGCCTGCCGCTTTCCACCGTCGGCCTCACGGTCTTTGCGGGAGACGCTTCCAGCAAAGAAGCCTACACAAAGACGATCAAGCTATACCAGACGGTCTACATGACGGGCATGCTGGTCTTCGGGCCTTTCCCCGGGATGATAGCCGACCAGACTGGAAGCTATGTCCACGCCTACATGCTTTTGGTGGCCTTCGCTGCAGCTGCAATGATCTTCGTCCAGGCAGCCTACGCGCTCGCTCGCCGCAAAGCCCGGAACGAACCGGTCACGGGGTGGGCGGCTGGGAAGTGAGCGTAGCATTCACTTTTTCATATACTTTCTGTTTACTTATTACCCCGGCAACAAATAGCAGGAAGTCGCGCCGGTCTTTCCGCTAATCTGCTTTGTTGGCGAAATCCTTACATACT
>JAISAW010000020.1 GCA_031266515.1 Eubacteriales Family XIII. Incertae Sedis bacterium | reverse complement strand
CTGTGGTGATAATAATTCCATAATCTTATACATTTCCATGACCGCATTTGCTTTTTGAGACTGCCGGACATTTGTTCAGGATCGGGAAGACAAAGGGGACGGCAGACTGTGTGAAAATGCCCGCAATAGCACTTTTGACAACCGAAAAATGCTGGAATTGCGACATTCCCATCTAAGGACAATCAGGTTTTCACACAGTCTGACGGTTCCTTATGTCTTCCCTTTGTCTTTAAAATACCGCCCGCTTTGGACGAGACTCGGTTTCACCTCGCAGCTGTATTCCTGCGTTTTTTGCCTGTGAATCGCGGCAAACTTCACGGCAAATTCGTACAACATTGATTTTTAGAGGCCCCCTTATGCAATATCCCTCTATTTTGTTATGCAAATCCCCTCTGTTTTGTTACCCAATATCCCTCTATTTTGTTATAATCTTCTCAATGCATCCCTTTATGGGTGATATTGCGATTGAAAAATTGCAGTTTATGGCGAGCTTGCGCCCCTCACAAAGCGGCAGGATGGAGGAATTGATGACGCTTCGAAACAGTGGCTATAAAGAACGATTATTGGATACTCATCTTGAAAAACATTTGAAGGCTTTCGGCGCTGTTGAAATAGTTGGCAGCATGTGGTGCGGGAAAACATGGATGGCTGAGGCACATGGCGAAAGCAAAATCAATTTATCTTCGTTCCAAACACGGGAATTGGTAGGAAAGACAGATTTTTGTCGGCAAACACCCGAAGGCATATACGTTATTCCTGTCACATCATTGACTGTTTAGGGCTTGTCAAACAATAACAGGTGATATTTCCATGCTGCGGTTTTGGCGACTGTTATCGAACTGTAATTCCGCCGGTGGATTTTTGCCGTCCATCCGGGATGCAGATTGAAGTATAGATCGCTTTGATGTACTCGTACGTGTGGCGGCTCATCTCATCTATGCTCTGCGGCGCCTGCTCACTGTACTGTATAGAGACGAGTTCCGCCAGGCTCAGCAGATGGGCGTAATAGTCGAGGTCCACATCCTTTCGAACCCGCGGATCCTCTTCGAGCTCTCTTCGCATTATCGGCTGATAGAGCTCGCCGGCGATTTGGAGCAGCACTTCGTTTCGCAGCTGCCTCGGCGCGTTGATGATGCCTACGTAGAAGAGGTAGCGTTTTTTCCCTATGATCGCCGTCGCTTCTTTCTGTCTTGTCTGCATTGTACCGTACAGTCCCGCTGCGGCGACGTCTTTCAAAATGGTTTTCAGCAAGCCGTTTCTCCACTGGGAGATCTGTTTTTCAAGTATCTGTTTTGAGAGCTGTATGATGCAGAAGGCGTAGAGGTCGTCTTTCCCTGGGAAGTATTGATAGAAGCTCCCTTTGGGGATGTCAGCGTTTTCGACTATGCGGTTGATGCTGGTCTTTTCATACGGAGCGCTCAGAAATTCATCGATCGCGCTCCGTATGATGCGATCCTGTTTCCTCTGCGGCAGATTCAAAAATGTACTGTGCGGCATGAAGCACTCCCTGTCATCAGTTTCCCGCCGCCGTATTCGCACGGGAGCGGGCAAGTTCAAAATTTCAAAAGATATTACCCCGGCAGCAAATAGCAGGAAGTCGCGCCGGTCTTTCAGCCAATCTGCTTTGTTGGCGAAATCCTTACATACTGCCAATATGCGCGGTTTCGCCGCCGCGCATATTAGCTGAAACCCTCGGCACTTTATTCCTGCTATTTGTTGCCGGGGTAATAAATAAATAATATTTGACAAACGCCGATTTGTCCACCATAATTATGACTAAAGTCATATGACTTTAGTCATAATGTAATATCGGTGCGGTTGCTGACAGGTCGCAGATATAGGCCGAGACGTGGCGGTGCCGGATGTGCCGGAGAGTCAATTCTGAATAGGCGGAACAGGAGGCGCGGAATGTATGATTTGATCATCAGGAACGGAATAGTTGTAGACGGGACGGGCGGTGACGCGTACTCCGCTGATTTGGGAGTGCGCGGCGATCGCGTAGCGGCGATAGGGGATTTGAAAACAGAGAAGGCGGAGACGGAGATAGACGCCCGAGGCAAGTATGTGACGCCGGGCTTTATCGATCCACACACCCACGCGGACCTCAACGTGCTCATGATTCCCACCATGGAGGCTCATTTGATGCAAGGGGTCACTACCGTAGTGGGCGGCAATTGCGGACACGGCATGGCACCTATGAGCGACGAGATATACAGGAGTGCCGTTTCAGATTTCGATGTCATTTTCAAAGCGCACCCCAGATACTTTGAGGTGACGACTCTGATGATCGAAAAGGACAAGGCTGCGAAAGCGTTGAAGGAACTGTATGACATCGATCTGGACTGGCATAGCTTTGACGAATACATAGACAAATGCAACGCGAGCGGCATGGACTGCAACATCGCGCCGCTTGCCGGCTACAGCGCCATTCGCGGCGCGGTCATGGGGATGGACAGCATGAGAGAGGCTACGGAGGAAGAGCAGGCAGCGCTCGAAGAGGCGGTGCGGGAATGCATGGAAGCCGGCGCGTTCGGCATCTCCACGGGAATGGATCCGATGTATGTGCCCGGGCCGTTCGCGACAGACGAGGAGACGATCCGAATGCTGAAAGCCGTAAAGGAGTACGACGGCATCTTCACCTCGCACACCTTCAATGCCCGCATGGATGGCAGCGGAGGCAGGATGGACGGCTATAAGACTATGCTTGAGCAGGCGAAAGCGGCCGGCGTCCGCGCCAACGTATCGCACGTGCACGTGCTGGGGATGGGCGCAAACGACGATGACAGCCTTGCCGCTGCAAAAGATACGGTAGCTTATTTTGAAGAGATGGGATCAGGCGGGCTGGATTTATCATATGATGTGGTTCCGAGCCCTTACAGCGCCGATCTCACAATCCCATACTTTGCTTTTTTTCTCAAACCTTTCGTGTTGATGTCAGGCGGCCGCCGAAGGCTTGCGGAGAATTTGGCGGTTCCTGATTTTCGGCAGATGGTCCATGCGGTCATAAAAGCCGGTATGTATCCCATTCTTGACTCGGAGCAGCCCATAAATTACTTCGCGGTCCTCACTGTGCTAAGGCACAAGGACAGCGACGCAGTGGGCAAGACGCTCGCACAACTCGCGGATGAGAGAGGGCTGCATCCGCTTGACCTCACAATGGATCTGTTCGAGCAGGATCCTGATATGTCGGCAAACGTCTATATGCTGGGTTTTCCGGAGGCAAACGCTTTCCTCAGCAGCCACAGCATGGCGATGCCCTGTTCGGATGGGTTTTGCTGTACGAAAAACAGCAATTTCCAAGGTGACCCGGAGATGCCCCTGTACCCGAACGCCATGACGCTCAGCTTCATCCCTCGCTATATCCTTCTGCATGGCAAATCGCGCTTCGAAGATACCATACGGCAGATCAGCGGTTTTGTCGCCGAACGTTTCGGTATCCAGGACAGGGGCGTACTGAAAGAGGGCGGGTTCGCGGACATCGTGGTGCTGGACAGGGACAAGCTCCACAGCTATGACATGGATGAGGACTTTCTCAAATATCCCGAAGGCTTCGATCACGTCATAGTCAACGGCGTCCCCGTGATCGAGGCGAAGCGCCACCTCAGGACTGCGCCGGGGAGGATGCTCAGGAAAAAATCGCGAGATGCGGGCTATACCTCTCCTGCATATGTCTGAACAATGTACGGCCGATAAATAGATAGCGCGACTAAAAGGAATTGCTGACAGAAAAGGAGAAAGGAACATGAAAGAACAAAAAGTACCAATTATTCAAAAGCTCGGCCTGATGATGGGCAGCGGAGGGATCACAGGCATCTTTTCGCTGACCACGATGCTTGCAATGCTCTTTTTCACCGACTTGATGGGACTCAGCCCTGCCGCCGTGGGCACGATGATCCTCCTGTCAAAGATTTGGAATGCGATGTGCGATCCTCTATGCGGCGCGCTGATAGACCGCACCAATACAAGGTTTGGCAAAGTGAAGCCCTGGCTGTTCTTCGGAGGCATAGGGATTTTTCTTTTCGGGGTCCTGATATTTGTTGTGCCGGGCTTCTCCTCTACAGGCAAGCTCGTATGGTCGTACATCACTTACAACGGGGTGTGCATGTCATTTGCCGCCTGCACGATCGCGCTGATCACGCTTATGCCGCTTATCACAAGGTCGCAGATGGAGAGGGTCAGCCTCAGCGCATTTTCGTTCATCGGGCAGACGGTCTTTGCGATCATTGCGACGGCGACCGTCATGCCGCTCATCACCTTCTTCAGCCGCTCTGCGCCTGTGAACGCCTATTGGAAGACGGCGCTCGTCATCGGCGGGGTCGGTTTCCTTTGCACTATGTTCTTCGTTATTGTCGTCAAGGAAAAATCCGCAGTGCAGGCGGAGGGCGAGAAGGCCAGGACCCACATCAGGGATTCGTTGAAAGCAATTCTCAGGAACAAGTATTTCGTGCTGATAGTAGCTATCTGCCTCGCAAACGGCATCGCCATAGGCATGCACAATTCGTCGATGGCGCAATATCTGATATACGGCCTGAAAGCGCCTGAACTCGCTTCACTTCTCATGCCTATCATCTACATAGGCGCGTTCGCGGCAGGTATGCTGGCAAAGCCTCTCGCACGTTTTGACAAACTCAGGATGGCGAAGATAGCTTTCGTGATCCTTGCGGCAGGCCTGGCGCTACGCTTCTTCACGGGCGACGCTTTCCTCCCGGCTGTGATAGCGGGAGAGCTCGCGGTAGGCATAGGCAGCGGGCTGTTCAATGTCTACGTGATAGCGATGCTGATGGATACGTCCGAGTATGGATACAAGAAAACAAAGGTGCGCAACGACGGCCTTATCATGTCCACCATGTCTTTCCAGACAAAGATAGGGCAGGGCCTCGGTATAGCGCTGATGGGATTTTGGCTCGAACTCGGAGGATATGTGAGCGGTGCCGCAGAGCAGCCCCAGTCCGCGGCTGACGCCCTGTTCAATATCCATTTGGTGCCGTTCCTCATCGTTGCCGTACTGAGCTTCATACTGCTTCACTTCTACAAGCTCGACGACAAGGCTATGGCGGAGATCATGAAGGAAGAGGCAGAGGCCCTGTAACT
This sequence comes from Eubacteriales Family XIII. Incertae Sedis bacterium, assembly GCA_031266515.1. Lineage (GTDB taxonomy): Bacteria > Bacillota > Clostridia > Peptostreptococcales > Anaerovoracaceae > JAISAW01. The sequence goes on along the minus strand of JAISAW010000020.1, from coordinate 5,686 downwards.
TCTGTGGCAAATTCCTCTCATAAGAGAAATCCGCCCGATCCTGTACGAATCGAGGGCGGATTTCTCTTGATAACACGCACTTCCTGATCCCTGTTGCTATTCTTATGCCGGTCTACCTGTCGGTTGTTTTCTGCTACAGGGTGTTTTACATAATAATTATTACTGTAGCGAACCAATATCTGTATTCGCTGTTGCCGCCGCCCTCAATGCAGGTTCAGTTTCTTGCTTATCATGTAGTGCGATATGAAGTAGCAGGGTATGGCTATCGCCAACCCGACGAGTATGAAAGTGATGAAGTAGCTGAGCACGATGGAGTTCACCATGCCGGCAGTCGAACCCATTCCTGCCGAGCTGCTTATATATGTGGGGTAGATATACGTTTCTGAGGACATCGGCATTATCAGGATCAAGGCGCCTATGCCGTTTATGATCTGTGAGCCTATGTATACGATGATATACCCGATGATCGAGCCGCCTATCCTGCTGCGAGTGATATGCGAACCTATCGATATGGCTGTGTAGAATTGCAGCATCCCCGACACCGCATAGACAAAGACGAATACCACTGTGCAGAATACCCATAGACCGGGCTGTAAACCTTGCTCCACAGCTGAACGCCAATATTCCGGTATGGCGCGAAGCACGTCAAACCGGCCGATCACGATGAACACGCTCAGCCCCACTAGCAGCAACGAGCTGACATTCCACACTACGGAGGTGATGAGCTTGCTGATGATATGCTGGCTCGCCGTGACGGGAAGCGTAAACATCAGGTAGCCCTCGTCGCCGAGCAGCTTATAGTATCGGATCACCATCAGCACGAAGCTCATTGCCGCCACGGCCACTGCGGACAGTACGTACGTGAAGAACAGTATGCCCTGCATCGTCCCTTTGACTGCGCCGATCGCATCGCCCAGCGCCAGTGAAGCGCCGAGTGAGCTTCCCGTGTCAGTCCATGGCATGGCGAAATAGTTGATGACCGCGATGACGAACAGTGCCGCCCACGACAGCAGGATGATCTTCGCAGTCGCCCGAAACTCGTATTTGATGAGTTTGCTTAACATCTGAACACCTCCCTGAACACTTCATCAACGCTCTTCTTCTCATATTCCCGTATGGCATCAACGCTTGCAAACCGCTCGACCTGGCCGTTCATAAGGAAGATGACATCGTCCAGGACTTTCTCGATATCCTGTATCAGATGAGTGCTGATGATGACGGTCCCCTCCTCGTTGTAATTGCTGATGATGGTCTGAAGTATGTAGTCCCTGGCCGCCGGATCGACGCCGCCGATCGGTTCGTCGAGCAGATAGAGCTGAGCCTTGCGGCTCATCACGAGCACAAGCTGCACTTTTTCCTTAGTCCCTTTGCTGAGGCTGCGGAAAAGCGCGTTCGGGTCGATTTTCAGGGAAAACAGCATATCGTTCGCTTTGGCCGTATCGAAGTCTTCATAGAAATCGCGGAACAGGGAAAGGCAGTCATGCACCCGCATCCACTGGTCGAAGTAAGTCCGGTCGGGCAGATAGCTGACTATCTTTTTGGTTTCCGGCCCGGGCTTGTTCTCACCGACGAATATTTCGCCGAAGCTTGGCGCGAGCAATCCATTCGCGAGTTTGATCAGCGTGGTCTTTCCGCTGCCGTTTGGCCCGAGCAGGCCGATAATGCGCCCGCGGCCTATCGAAAGATTCAGATTGTATAGAGCATGGAAAGCGCCGAATTGTTTACTCAGATTTTGACAGCGCAATAAAGGCGTCATCACATCACCTCCCTTGATGAGTTGTTAAGCGATTTTTCCGCGAGTGTTATGGCTGTTTTTCCATCCATCCCAAGGCTGTTCATCCCTTCGAAAAAAACGTCAATATGTTTCTGCGCAAGAGTTTGCTTGGTCTGTTCTATTGCGCCTGTATCCTCTGTCACGTAGCGTCCTGCCGTCCTCTGCGTATGCAGAAGCCCTATGCCTTCCAGATCCGACAGCGCCTTCTGCATGGTGTTCGGGTTCACTCCCGCCTCGGTAGCCAGCGTCCTGACGCTTGGCATGGCGCTGCCCGCGGGAAAAGCCCCCGAAACGATGCCGAGCTTTATCAGGTATGTCAGCTGCACGTATATCGGCCGGTCATTATCAAAAATCCATTTCATCGCGCCGCATCACTCCTCCTTCCATATGTTTGGGCCAGCCATCCGGCCTTTTCGCATATTGTATTAATCAAGTAATACAATAATAAGCGATCATGATACGTCTGTCAAGGCGCCCCGCAGCCTCCAAAAAATTATTCTCCGGAAATATTAATTCTTTTTTTCACCTGTGGTATACTCTCATCCGTTATGGCTACAATTATTCCATTTAAAGCCGTGAGGCCGGCGGACGGCGAGAGCGCGGAAAAGATCGCCGCGCTTCCTTATGATGTCTTTACCGAAGAAGAAGTAAGGGAGCTGGCGGCGGCAAACCCTCTGTCATTTATCAGGGTGGACAGGGCGGAAGCTGATTTTCACGAAGGGACAGATCCGTACAGCGACGAAGTCTACGCGGCGGCAAATGGCAACTACAAATACCTGCTCGAATCGGGAGTCCTCATCCAGGACGAGGATGAGGCCCTCTATCTGTATGAGCTTACGAAAGACGGGCGCAGCCAACTCGGCATAGTCTGCTGTGCTTCGGCCTGCGACTATATCAGCGGCGTCATCAAGCAGCACGAATTGACGCGCCACGGCAAGGAGGAAGACCGCATCAGGCACAGCGAGACCCTTGGCGTACACGCGAGCCCGGTATTCATGTTCCGCGAAAGGAGCGCCATGCTTTCGTCGCTTACTTCGGTTTGGAGCGCAGGGCATGAACCCATATACAGATTTGTGACCGACGACGGCGTGGGGCACAAGGTCTACAAGATCGATAATGAAAATGTCATCAGAAGCATTGTCGCTGCCTTCAGTACATTGGGCTCTCTCTATATAGCGGACGGCCACCACAGGGCTGCTTCAGCTGCGGCGATATCGCAGAAGCGTCGCAGCGTCAACGGAAAGAAGTGCGGCGAAGAAGAGTATGACTATTTTCTCACAGTGATTTTCCCCGCTGAGGAGCTTCGCATCTATGATTTCAACCGCTTTATCACTGACACAGGCTTCAATACGGCTGAGGAATTCGTGGACAAAGTGCGCGAAAAATTTGTCGTCAGATACAAGGATGAAGGCAGCGGCGGCAAAGGCAGCTTCGCCTACAGGCCCGGCAAGCGCCACGAGATGGGGCTTTATGTCGATGGCCGCTGGTACTGCATGGTTATTAAGGAAGAGTATTTGCCGAAGGGCGGCGGCTACGCGGACTCGATGGACGCTTCGCTGCTGCAGGAACTTCTCATCGGCCCGGTCATCGGTATCGAAGACGCCCGCAGAGACGAACGCATCGACTTCATAGGAGGCGTCAAAGGGCTCGGTGCCCTTGAACGATTGGTCGACGCGGAAACCGTCAAAGGGAAAACAGCCGCAGCATTTGCGATGTATCCCGTCTCTATTGAAGAGGTCGTCAAGCTGTCGAGCGCAGGCGAGATCATGCCTCCAAAGTCCACATGGTTTGAGCCAAAACTGCTCAGCGGGCTGTTCGTGCATCCGTTTTAGCAAGTCCTTCGCCCCGCGCCTTTCAAAAAATCCTGCTTGTGTTACTATTCAGTCATACGCTGGAGATGGGCAGCCTTAGGCTCGCTTGCTGCGACTCCGCTTCGTGCAGCTGTGAGCGAAGCGAGTCTCATCCCAAGCGACTGCGTGCGCACTCACTCCGCGCAGACAGCGCGAGCCTAAGGCTGCCCATCTCCAACATCAGGTATGACTCGGCTTCGCCCCGCGCCTTTCAAAAAATCCTGCTTGTGCCCACACAATGGCCGCTCGCATTACCGGGAAATTATTTTTTCACGTATTCCTTGAATAGTTGCCCTCGCTTTGGGATACTTTGGGTATCGGTTGTTTTTATTGTCGAAGCAATAGTAAGACCGGATGGGGATACGGGCGAGGCTGCCTTTTGTCTCTATGGGGAAACTATCGCAGATAAGCACAGGGCTCGGTATGTCCATGGGAGGAAAATTATGGCTGATAAAAATAAGGGCAAAAATAAAAAACCGGCGGAGCAGCGGCTGACCAATGCCGCAGGAAACCCCGTGGTGGACAATACGAATGTCACCACCGCCGGCGACAGAGGGCCGATGACCCTGCAAAACCCCTGGTTCCTCGAAAAGATCGCGCACTTCGACCGCGAAGTGATACCCGAGAGGCGCATGCATGCAAAGGGTTCGGGTGCATTCGGGACTTTCAAGGTCACGCACGATATCACGAAGTATACGAAGGCAAAGCTGTTTTCAAAAGTTGGGAAAAAGACAGAGGTGTTTGTCCGCTTCTCGACGGTGGCAGGCGAACGCGGGGCGGCTGACGCCGAAAGGGATATCCGCGGCTTTGCAGTCAAATTCTATACGGAGGACGGAAACTGGGACCTCGTCGGGAACAACACCCCTGTATTCTTCCTCAGGGACCCTCTTCGTTTCCCGGATTTGAACCACGCGGTGAAACGCGATCCGAAGACCAATATGAGGAGCCCGCAAAACAACTGGGACTTCTGGACAATGCTCCCCGAAGCGTTCCATCAAGTGACGATCACCATGTCCGACCGCGGCATCCCTAAGTCCTATCGCAACATGCACGGTTTCGGCTCGCATACGTACAGCATGGTGAATGCAAAAAATCAGAGGATATGGGTGAAATACCACTGGGTCTGCCAGCAGCCCATCGAAAACCTTTCGGATGAGGAAGCGGAGATCCTCGTGGGCACGGACCGCGAGAGCCACCAGAAGGACCTCTTCGAGGCTATTGAGAAAAAGAATTACCCCAAATGGCAGCTATGCCTTCAGCTGATGACTGAAAAGCAGGCGGAAAACCACCCGGAAAACCCCTTTGACATCAGCAAGATATGGTCCCACAAAGACTACCCGCTCATCCCTGTAGGGATCCTTGAGCTGAACAGAAACCCTGAGAACTATTTCGCGGATGTCGAGCAGGCGGCATTCAACCCTGGAAATATCGTCCCGGGCCTCGGCTACTCCCCGGACAAGCTGCTTCAGGGAAGGCTCTTTTCATACGGCGACGCGCAGCGTTACCGCCTTGGGGTAAACCACCACAGCATCCCGGTGAATGCGCCCAAATGCCCTTATCACGCCTTCCACAGGGATGGGCAGATGAGGGTGGACGGCAACTACGGGGCTGCGACGAGCTATGAGCCGAACATGTTTGATGAATGGAAGGATTCAAAAGAACTGAAAGAGCCGCCTCTTGAGATCAAGGGCATGATGGACATATACGAGCCGAAGGACGACAAGACGGACGATTGCTTCTATCAGGCGGGCGACCTCTACCGCATCATGGCTGAGGACAAGAAACAGCTTCTGATCGAAAACACAGCGAGGAATATAGCCCCGTGCACTGACAACGTCAAGTACCGCCACGCAGCGCACTGCTTCCTCGCCGATCCCGACTACGGGAAGAGGATCGCCGAAGCGACAGGCGTAGATCCCGCCAAGGCGAAAAAACTGAGCAAACTGAGCCATGACAAATTGATGGAGGCGACCAGGGCGGGCGCAAAATTCTGATTTCAGGGCTTGTCAAACAATAACAAGTGAAAAATCGCATGCTATTGTTTGACAAGTACTTAGAGCAA
>JAISAW010000145.1 GCA_031266515.1 Eubacteriales Family XIII. Incertae Sedis bacterium | reverse complement strand
ATACGCTCCCTGCGGCAGGCTCCTTTCCTTATACAATCGTTCGTAGTAATCGGAGCTGTCTTTTTCTTCGCCGTTTTCTTTCAATGGCAGCAACAGGTCTGCAAGGTCTGTCATTTTTTGCCTCATTTCTGCTTAGCGCGGCGAGTGAATCGCCGCTTACAGAAACAAATTTTCTATGAAAAATGTTTCTGCTATACCATAACGTTTTGATCCTTTGGCTTAATGCCTCCGCATGAGGCAAAAAGGATTGAATTGCCTCCGGCGGCGTGTGAAAAGTTTTTCACACTTTCTCCCATACTTCCTTTTCCATCGTAGTGCAAATAAAAAGCCTTTCTCATATAAACAAGGAGCCCGTGCGCGTATCAGAAAATGAGCGAGCGGAAGAGCCGCACTCCTGTGAGCAAGGCATCTTCGTCGATCATATAGTCGGTGGTGTGAAGCTCTGCGTCAATGCCCGTGCCGAGGTGGAAGTAAACGCCGGGGATCTCCTGCTGGTAGAAGGCGAAGTCTTCCGCATATAGGGCAGCCTCCGTCATTTCAAACCAACTGAAGCCTTCGGAGATGAGCCTGGCTTTGGCTTCCGCATAGGCTTCCGGGTCGTTGACGACGGGAGGGTATCCGCTCTCAAAATAGAAATCGAAAGATACTTCTGTCTCCTGTTCGATTTCCCCTGCTATGCGCTTCATTCCGTCTTTGACCATGTCGCTCGTTTCATCGGCGTATGAACGCACTGTCCCTTCGAGCAGCGCTAAACCGGCGACCACATTATTTGCTGTGCCGCTGTGGAAAGCGCCGAAGCGAAGCAGGTGAGGCGCTTTGCCCTGGATCCCCTGCCCCCATTCATAGGCTCTGTTTAAAAAGAGGGATGCGGCATAGAGCGCGTCGCGCCCTTCTTTGAAATTCGCGATGTGCGCCGACCGGCCTTTAGCCGTGATCCTCGCGAGGCAGGTGCCGGCCATGATCCCTCCGGGCTTCGAAGCGATCACGCCCAGTGGATAGCCGGGCCACAGGTGAAGCCCATAAATGCGCTCGGGCCTGTGCTCTTCGAAAATGCCCTCAGCGATCAGGTCCCTCGCGCCCCCTGTTGTCTCCTCGGAAGCCTGGAAAACAAGCAGGACGTTTTTTGCGAGTTTGCCCATATTCCCATCTATCCACGAAGCGAGGCCGAGCAATATGCCCATATGCCCGTCGTGGCCGCAGGCATGCATACAGCCCTGGTGCTCGGACGCAAATTCGAGTCCCGTATCTTCTGTGATCGGAAGTGCGTCCATATCCGTCCTGAAAGCGATGCATGGAGCGGCTTTGTCTTCCGCACATTCGAACCACGCAGTGAAGCCTTCGGGCCCAAAGTCCCGGATCTCGCAGTCGAGCGCCTCCAGGTGAGTTTCGAGAAAGGCTCTCGTCTTCGGCAGGTTGTTGCCGGTCTCCGGTATCCTGTGAAGGTAGCGACGAAAGTCGATGACCTTGCCGCCGAGTTCTTTGTCATTCATAGTCACTGTTTTCGTTCTCCTGGTGTGAGTATAGCATAGAAATAAAGGGGCTGTTGTCAGTGTTCAGGCTGCACATCTCCCGCATGGGACGAGACTCAGCTGTGCCGGTCAGGGTCTTCCTGAGCCCTCTCTCAATTTCCTGATAGCTGAGGGGATATCTATCTTTTGCGGACAGTGGGCGCTGCAGGCCCCGCACTGTGTGCATTTCGATGGACGCCCGGCAGATGGCAAGGCCTGAAGTTTCAGGAGTTCCATCCAGTGGCCGGAGATCGCGTATCCATTGTATATCTCCATGAGCCTCGGGATATCGAGGCCTGCGGGGCAGTCGTCCACGCAGTAACGGCAGCCGGTGCAGGGTACCTGTGTGGAGTCGAGCAGGATATCCGCGACCTTTTTTATTGTTTTGCGTTCCCTGTAGCTGAACGGCGAAAAGCCTGACATTGTGGCGGCGTTCGCGTCTATCTGCTCGAATGTGTTCATTCCGCTGAGCACCGTGACCACGTTCGGCAGGCTCGCCGCAAAGCGAAGCGCCCACGAAGCTATATCGCGGTCCGGCGAAACGCTTTTCATGAGCTGATCCGCCTCCGGGGTGATCGATGTGCTGAAGCGACCGCCGCGCATGGGCTCCATGACTGCGACAGGGATCTTGTACTCCGTCAAAATCTCATATTGTTTTTTAGCATTCCAATATGTCCAGTCGAGGTAGTTGAGCTGGATCAAGGCGATGTCCCACTGACGCCGCGCTGAGAATTTCTCAAGCGTGTCGGTATCGCCGTGCGAGGAAAACCCTATGCGCTTAATGCGCCCTTTGTCTTTCAATTCAAGCAGCGTATCGAGCACGAAGTCTTTCGTGAAATCAGCGTAAGACGATTCGTTGACATTGTGGTAGAGGTAGAAATCGAAGTAGTCGGCTTGACAGCGTTCGGACTGCTCTTCAAATACAGAGAGGATATCTGCGCGGTCCTTTACACGGAAAGAAGGCAGTTTTGTGGCCATGTAGTAGCTGTCTCGGGGATATTTTTTCAACGCTCTCCCCATGGCCCGCTCAGAATCGCCGCTTTGATAGAAATACCCGCTGTCAAAATAATTGATGCCGCGTTCCACCGCATGGTCAATAACGCTTTCCGCCTTTCCAAAATCCACTTTCCCATCAGC
>JAISAW010000123.1 GCA_031266515.1 Eubacteriales Family XIII. Incertae Sedis bacterium | reverse complement strand
AAAAATTTTCCGTCATAGTTTAAGCGCGCAATACGGATTTTGAAGTTTATTCGATCCCCCGCATGCCGCGCGAGGGGGAAGCGGCGGGGAGGGTGATGGTGACGGTGGTCCCTCTGCCGTACTTGCTGTCTATCTCGATCTCGCCTTCGTGCTCGTCTATGATCTGTTTTGAGATGGCGAGGCCCAGCCCTGAGCCGCCCATGTTTCTCGACCTGGCTTTGTCAACCCTGAAAAACCTCTCGAAGACGCGGGACAGGGCCTTTTCCGGGATGCCAACGCCGTTGTCGCTGACCATCACCTTCACGCTCTCGTGCGAGAGGACGACGTCAATGTCGATCCGCCCTTTTTCGTTCGTGTACTTGATGGCGTTGCTTATGATATTCAGCAGGACCTGCTCCATGCGGTCGCGGTTCATGAGCACCATCGCCGCGCGTTTTTCGTCGAAAAATTTGTTGATCGTGATATCCTTATTGTTCGCGGCTATGCTCATTTTTTTGATCGCGGTCTTCACCAGCGTCACCATGTCGTTGTCGGCCTTGACGCTCTCCCCCGAATCACTTTCAATGCGGGTCAGAAGCAACAGGTCTTTCACAAGCCTGTCCATACGGTCGGCTTCCGAGACTATGATCTCAAGGAAATCCCTCGTCATCTCGGGGTCATTTTGGCCGCCTTCAAGCAAGGTCTCCGAATAAGCTTTCACCGTCGTAAGAGGGGTTTTCAATTCGTGCGATACGTTCGCCACGAAGTCTATCTGGATATCCTCAGCATTGAGGGTGGCCGTGATATCCGTGACCATCACGAGCACGGGTATCCTGTCGGTCGCAGAAAACCCGCCATCCTGCTCTTCGAGCGCCGTGTACCTGACGCGATAGGCGGAGCGCCCGTACTCTATCTCCACCTCGCCCTTGCCTTCGGTCACCCCCGCAAGAAGCTCTTTGTACGTGAGCATGGGGGAAACGCCTCTCACCGCGTCGTCGTACATTTCGGAAAGGGTGTCTTCTTCGGCAAGCCTGAGATATTCCATCGCTTTGTCGTTGATACGGAGGAACATCTCTCCGTCAGTGACGTAGATACCGTCTTCTGTGTGGGCGCTGACAGCGTCAAGCAGTCGTTTCATGGAGTCTGCCCTCTCTTCGGCTTCGTCCCTTTCGGCATCCAGGTTGTCCATCCTTCCGAGGAAGACGAATATGAGCATCAGCCCGCATAGCGCCCCGAACGCAGCCGCTATGGCCGCAGAAACCAGGACATCGAGCCGAAACATGAAGCAGAGGAAAAAAAACAAAACGATGGAAACCGGCGCTAAAATGAAAGACGCTACCTGCGCCTTCCATTTTGTTATCCTGCTGCGATTTTTTTCTTTACTCCGGTCTGTTGAAATAGTACCCTACGCCTCTTTTCGTCAGTATGTATCCGGGGTCGCTCGAATCGTCTTCAAGCTTCTCCCTGAGCCTGCGCACAGTGACGTCAACCGTCCGGATATCCCCGTAATACTCATATTCCCAGACATCTTCAAGGAGCTGTTCTCTCGAATAGACTTTGCCTTCCCTCTCCGCGAGGTATTTCAGCAGCTCAAACTCCCTGAGCGTCAGTTCGAGAAGCTCGCCGTTTTTTCTCGCCTCAAAGAGGTTATTGTCTATCGTGATGTTTCCATATTCCTTTATATTCGCTTCGCTCCTGCCTACTATGTCGGTCATGGCGCGCCTGCGGATATTCGCTTTGACACGGGCTATCAGCTCCCGGTGGCCAAAGGGCTTTGTCATATAGTCGTCCGCACCGAGTTCGAGCCCGAGGACTTTGTCGACTTCCTCCTCCTTTGCGGTGAGGATGATGATCGGCACGTTGCTGCGCTCACGTATGCGTTTGCAGATCTCAAACCCATCGATGGTCGGCAGCATGATATCCAGCAGGACCAAATCGGGGTTTGTCTTCAGTGCTTTGTCGAGACCTTCCTGTCCGTCATAAGCGGCTTCGGTCTCAAAGCCTTCTTTCGTCAGGTTGTAGCTGATGATATCGGAGATCGGCTTCTCATCTTCTATTATTAGTACTTTTTTTGCTTCCATCAAGTTTGTCTCCCGGATCGCATCCGCGGATTTCTCCGCTTCTCCTGTTACGGCACATGTGGCACAGAGCCATTGTAACATTATTTGCCTCATTTCTGCTAACGCGGCGAATAAATCGCCTCTTGCAGAAACAATTTTCTCATGAAAAATGTTTTTGTCATACTATAACGTTTTTAGACATTTTGCGCTATATCTCCGCATGAGGCAAAAATGATTGAGTTGCCTCCGGCGGCGTGTGAAAAGTTTTTCACACTTGTCATGTGTCCAGAAGACTGTTTTGCCTGTCGTATCAGGGTAAGTATAAAAAGACAACACAGTGGGGACGGAGGTATTTGTATTATTCATCCTCATCGTTCCACAGCGATCCGTCAAAAAGGATAGAAAGGTAATCCCTTCTACCGTAAAGCACACGAACGATATATACTTCCGTGTCCTCAATACGATAAAAAGCGAGATATTTTTGCAGACGAGAAAACGATAGCTTGTCTCTATATCAACGACAGACGAAAGTGGAGTGCCCATCTCGGGAAACTGTTCCAAGTCTCTTATCCGTTTCGTGATATAGGTAACTGTATGAATCGCTGCGCAGGGATTTCCAAGTCCGCTGCCGATATGTTCCTTTATTTCAGCAAGGTCAATTCTCGCCTCCGATGAATAGCGGAGCTTAGGCATTGGTTATTCCCAAGCTCGCCTCGATCTCCTCCGGCGTAAGCCAACCTTGTTCGTGTCCGCTTTTTTCGCCTTTGGCAAGCTCAGACATGAGTTTGAGCGTTGCCTGTGTTTTTTCATATTCGCGCATATCAAGAATAGCATAGCGCCCGCGTCCGTTTTTGGTGAGGAACACAGGATCTCCCATACCTACGCCTTTCAGCACTTCGCCATAATTCCGTAAATCTGAAACCTGTTTAATATTCGGCATATTGTCAGCTCCTTTGCTTAATATAACATAGCCTGATTTTTCCTGAAATACAACACCAATTCCCACATCAACAAGACAATCGATTAAAAAAGGCAATGGCAATACAGGAAACCAAGCCAAAAACACCGTATAAAGTGTCCGAAAATAAATGGAGGGAACTGCAAAATAGTTTACATACGATGTCGGGGAAAATGTGTGGGATATCGAGGAAATAACCTCTCATGCCGGGAAAATGTCGGGGAAAGGGCAATACAGCGTTTCGAATACTCAGGGCAGCTCAAAGGCACAGCGTTGGATGCTGTGCCTTTTTCATGCTGGATAGAGCAATAATATGTGTTTTTCTGTCGGGTCAGTTCTTTGGGTGCAGCCTTTTTCTGCGGATGATAACGACAGCTATGATGAGGACGGCTCCAAGCGTTGCGGCGAGGGCGAGCCACCGGGTGGGAGGGGAACCGCCGCCACTGCCGTCTGACGCGCCGCCGCCTGATTCGCTGTCCGCCTTTCTTTTCGCCCTGTTGCTATGCTTCCAATTATGCCGACAATTCTTCAATTGACGCCTCGCGTTTCGTCCAAAGTACCGGGGCAACGCTATACTGCACAAAAGCATCTGTCACCCCTTGACCGATCTTTCGGTCGAAATCATTTAATATCACGTACATTGCGGAATCATTCTTCCGCAGTTCTCTTGTATCGCTCCAGGAAAACAGCACTGATTCAGCTTTTTCCTTTGTAGGGTTGTTGATTGCTTTTATCAAGCGCTCCGGGCTGTTTTTGGATGCGGGGATGACAAAATCATATGTATGCTGAAATCCGCTTTTTCCAGATAGCTGAATTGCCGGTGTAAAGCGAATGTCATTTATATTAAAAAAATCTTCTACGTCTTCAATGAAAACGCTTGCCACCCTGCTTTGTGCGAGCATAAACATGTCGCTCACCGTTGCTTTTAAGCATCTAAATCACTCCTTGCAGTTGCAAATCATTTACGTTGTCAATTTTACAACAACGTAAAAATTCTACAAATTTCACCATCAAAGATATATCATCTGTAAATTCGTCCGGCAAAGGGTATGCCCATTTATCACCATATCCCTCTGTGTATATATGCAGATGAGGGCCATCAATGACTTCTCCGTCAGGATTGCTGTGCCTGCCTCCACCAATATCTAATCTCAATATCAACGCGGACAATCGAACGTCACCTTCGTTCCCTGCAGGAGAACGGTGTCATCCAGAGAATCGGTTCAGAACGCGGCGGATATTGGGAGGTCCTCAACTGAGGCAACAGTATACTGGCTGAGATGTGTTCCAATGCACACATTCCTCCGCGCGGCTGCTTAGATCTCTTTGCAGTCGCAGTCCGCGCCGTTTTCGAGCTTGCCCGTGTCCTTGCACTTCCGGCAGCTGTATATATTGTCGGTGTAGTCCTCGGAGTATCCCGCCTGCAGCAGGATATGGCCACGGCGGTCCATCCTCTTTTTCATTTCCGCGTTTGTCCTCGCGGTCACTGAGGCCTTTGACGCGCCGCCGCTTGTGATGGCTTTCACCATCTCCATCCTCAGGTAGGAGATTTCGTCATCTATCTTCTTTACTTCAGGCAACTTTTCGTATATTTCTTCCGTGCGGGCTTCCTGCAGCTTTTCGTTCTTTTCCCGTTCAGCCCGGTAGCTCGCAGCCCTTGCGCCTTTTGCCCCGCCGGCTTCCGGGCGGCTGGCTTCCGCCTTTCCTGCTTCGGCCCTTTCTTTCTTGATTATCCCGGAGAGATATTGGAATTTGTTCTGGGCACCGGCGGTCTTGTCGGCGAGCTCAAGCAGCCGGTCGCGGCTGTAGCCGTAGTCATCCACCCAGAGGTCAAACGCATTTTTCTCGCTTTCGGTGAGGTTCGTGTACTTCATTCCGAGCTTGCTCATAAGCTGTTTGTAGAATGAAAACCTGATATCCGTAGCCGCCAGGTACTCTCCGACGTCTTCGCCTGACTTGAAGCCCTTTTCGGTCCACGTGCGCACGATCTTTCCGACGTAGTCCGTCCTCGTGTGCCCGGCTGTGTCCCTGCTGTACTTGTATGCATACTCGACGAGCTCGGGAGTGGCGCCGAAGTCGGCTATCCACCCGGCTATCACGAGCGCCTCTTTTCCGGACATTGCCGGGGCGCCGGTCACATGGGCGACCCTCGAAAGCAGGGTCTTCAGGACGCTGTCTTCAAGGATGGCGGACGCCCGCTCAAGCTGCGCTGCGCTCGGCCCCGAGTCGCTCCCGACGTAGAGTTTGCCCCTGATATCCTCAAAGCCCACTTCGAAAGCGAGGGGGTTCGTGGGGTCTGTCACGGTAAGCCTCACTATCTTTCTCGACTCGAAATATTTCCATGCAGCAATGATCTTCTCTGCGGAGAGCGCGAGCCTTTCGGCGATATCGAGATGGGTCGCCTCCTCCCCGCTTTTGACGCACATATAGGCATAGATATATATTTTCACAAAGTCCGCGTCAGGCACGTCCGGCAGGATATCGGCGATAAAGATATTCGGTATCGCTGTGTCTTCAAGACTTCTGTTTCTCGCTTTTTCGATGGTATATGTCACAGGATCTGTTCTCTCACTATCGTCTGCTCCCTTCCGGGGCCGACTGAAACTATTTTTACCGGAGCGCCCACAAGCTCCTCGACGGCTTCCACATAGGCTTTGGCGGCGTCCGGCAATTCGCTGTAGCACAGATATCCCGTCAAGTCTTCCTTCCAGCCTTTGAGCGTCCTGTAGAGGGGTTTGCACTTTTCAAGCAGGTCGAGGTCGGCGGGGAAGTCCGTGATGGTTTTCCCTTCGCACTCATAGGCATAGCATATCTTCACTTCGTCGAATGCGTCAAGCACGTCGAGCAGCATCAGGGCTATGCCGGTGACGCCATTGACCCTGGCTGCGTACTTCACGACGACTGCGTCAAACCAGCCGCAACGCCTGGGCCGGCCCGTCACCGTCCCAAACTCGCGGCCCCTCTCACGGATAAGGTCGCCGGTGCCGCAGCCCAGTTCGGTCACAAAAGGCCCTGCGCCGACCCTCGTCGTATACGCTTTTGAAATGGAGATGATCTCATCCAGCACCGTTGGTGCCACCCCTGTCCCGACGGCTATGCCGCCCGAGGTGGGATGCGAACTCGTCACGTATGGGTAGGTGCCGAGGTCAAGGTCGAGCATGGATCCCTGCGCCCCTTCGAACAGCACTTTCTTCCCGCTCTGTATCGCTTCGGAAACCATGACTCCTGTGTCGCGTATGCGGGGGGCGAGAGCTTTCGCATATTCGGCATATTTGCGGACTGTCCCGTCCGCGTCTATCGGCGCCGCTCCGTATATCTTCGTCACTATCCCGTTCACCTCGGCAATGCGGTGCCTCAGCTTTTTTTCAAATTTGGTGGAGTCGAGCATATCGCAGGTCCGGATCCCGACTCTCGCGGCTTTGTCAGAATAGCACGGGCCTATGCCGTTTTTCGTCGTGCCTATGCCTTCCTTGCCTTTGCTCTCTTCGTAGAGGCAATCGAGCAGCTTGTGATAGGAAAATACGATGTGTGCACGGTCGCTTATGTATACGCGGCCCGTGTCTATATTTTCCTTTTCAAGTGCTTCCAGTTCGGCAAGAAACCCTTCGGGGTCAAGCACGACCCCGTTTCCCAGGATGTTGTCCGCCTCGGAATGCAGTATTCCTGAAGGGACGAGGCGAAGCGCGTATTTCTTGCCTTCGAGCGTCACCGTATGCCCGGCGTTGTTGCCGCCCTGGCTGCGCACCACCATGTCTGCTTTTGCGGCCAGGTAGTCTATGACTTTGCCCTTGCCCTCGTCGCCCCACTGAGATCCGATTACTGCTACGGTTGGCATCCTGCTATCTCCCCTGTACTTCCTCTTCTGTGTCCATTGCGACTATTCGAGCCTGTGCCTGTTTTTTTCTGAATAGACGGTTTCTATTTTCCTGTTATATTATCGTATTGATGTCGTCTTCCCTGTTGTAAGTCCCGAATTTGGTGAACTCCGGTATCCACCTCAAGGTGATCTCGCCCGTGTCGCCGTTTCGGTGTTTGGCTACAAAGAGCGTCCTCGTGCTTTCCGGGTCAGGCTGCCCTTCGTCGTCTTCTCTTCTCTCGTGCTGGTAGATGAACATCACGATGTCGGCGTCTTGCTCTATGGCACCGGACTCCCTGAGGTCCGAAAGCCTCGGCCTCCTGTTGCCACTTTTTTCGGTGTCCCTGGAAAGCTGCGACAGCACCACCACCGGGCATTCCATCTCTCGCGCAAGCTGCTTGAGCATCCTCGAAAGCGAGGCTACTTCCTGCTGCCGGTTTTCCGGCCTTCCTGCGGCCCTTCCCACTACACCGAAATCCATGAGCTGCAGGTAGTCGACCACTATCAGGTCGAGCCCGCCTTTTTGTTTTTGCCGCCTGCACTTGTTTTTTATTTCCGCGATGGAAATGCCGGACTTGTCGTCGATGAAAAGCTTCGCGTCGGACAGCTTCACTGAAGCTTCGATGATCTTGCCAAATTTTTCCTTGTCCTTGTACGCTTTGCCGTTCTTTATCTCCTTCGAGTCGATCTGGGCCTCGGTACTGAGCACCCTTTCCCCGAGCTGGCCTTTGCTCATCTCAAGGCTGAAAATCATGACGTTCGCATCCGAAAGGGCGATGTTTACCGCTATGTTCAGCGCCAGCGCCGTCTTGCCCATGCCGGGCCTTGCGGCTATGACTATCATATCCGACGGCTGCAGCCCCAAGGTGATATCGTCAAGATGCCTCAGCCCAGTAGGAAGGCCTGTGTAAGCCCCGTCCAGGGACCCTCTCTCTTCGAGTTTGCGGATATTTTCGCTCAACACTTCGGACAGGGGGTAGTAGTCCGACTTTTGGCTGCGTCGGGCGATGGAGAGGATCTCGCTCTCCGCATGCTCCAGCACATCTTCAGCCTTTTCCTCTTCACCGTAGCTGAGGTCTATGATATCCCCCGACTTCTCTATCAGCTTTCTGAGCGTGGCTTTTTCGAGGATGGTCCTCGAATAGTAGGCCGCGTTGGAAGGGGAGGGCACTTCGCCCGACAGTGTGGCAAGGTATTGCGGCCCGCCGACAAAGTCGAGCATTCCCATCTTCCGCAGCTCGTCGGTGACCGTGACAAGGTCGGCAGGCTCCCCTTCAGAGGAAAGCCTCGATATGGCTTCATATATCTCGCCGTGGTCTTTCCTGTAAAAATCTTCCTTGACCAGGGTCTCGACCAATTCGCTCGCCGCTGTCTTTGACTGCAGCGCAGCGCCGAGAACGCTCTTTTCCGCTTCCTCGCTGTGAGGCTGTACTCTGTTATTCGGCATCTTCGGGCGCGGCCTGAGGCCCTTCGGCATCTACGGCGTCGAGGGGTTCTTCTGCCTGGGCCTCTTCGGCGGCGGCTTCTTCCTCTGCGAGGCCCTCTTCATCGGCAGCTTCCTCTGCCGCAAGATCCTCTTCGGCGATTTCCTCTGCTGCGGTGTCGTCTGTAGCAGCTTCATCCGCCACGAAGATCTCCTCTTCCTTCGAGATGCTCGCTTTTTCGAGGAGCCCTCCTTCGGGCTCGACCAGAACCTTGATGGTGGCGACGACTTCGGGGTATATCCTGATCGGCACATCGTGCTCGCCGATCTCCTTGATAGTCCCCTCGATGTCGATCTTCCTGCGGTCGACTTCAAACCCGAGTTTATCCAATATCTCTTCGGCTATATCCCCGGTTGTGACAGAGCCGAACAGTTTGCCGCCTTCGCCGGCCTTTGCGACAAAGTTCAGCACTTTGCCTTCAAGCTGCTTTGCGAAAAGCTCGGCCGCGTCCTTGTCTGCCGCCTTTTTTGCGGCTATTTTCGCGCGCCTGTGTTCGAGGGTTTTCATATTCGATTCATTCGCTTCGATTACTATCCCTTTGGGAAGCAGGAAGTTTCTCGCGAACCCTTTTTTCACCTGCGCGACGTCGCCGGCCTTGCCGACTCCCACGACATCTTCCAAAAGTATGACTTTCATACGTATTTTGCCTCATTTCTGCTTAACCGCTATACCACGGCGTATTCTTCTATTTTTGCCTCTTCCTCAGTCCCTGACGTAGGGGAGAAGCGCCACGACCCTCGCTCTCTTGATGGCCCTCGCCAACGCTCTCTGGTGAGTGGCGCAGACCCCCGTTATCCGCGTGGACATTATCTTCCCTCTTTCAGTGATGTATTTTCCGAGTAGTTCGGCGTCTTTGTAGTCGATCTTCAGGTTTCTGTCTGCACAGAAGGGGCAAACCTTTTTGCGCCTGAGACCTCCGCTGCGCCTTTGTTTTTCCATTTTTTACCTCATTTCTGCCTAACGCATGGGACGCGAGTCGTTTCACTCCCATCTGCGGCGAGTGAAAGGTTTTTCACTCTTGATTCTCCTTGTCCTGCGCTTCCGCTGTATTGGAAGCGCCTGTTCCTGTGTATTAGAACGGCATGTCTTCGTCGTCGTCTTCAATGCCGAAGCCCGGCGGGAGCGCCGACGGCTGTGCTGCCGGGGGTGCGGATGGTATCGGGGAGGGATAGCTTTCCCTGTCCGCTCCACCTCCGCCTTCGCCTTTGCGGTCAAGGAATTCCACCCTGTTGCCGATGACGTCCGTCGTATATACGGTCTTTCCGTCCTTCTCGTAGCTTCCCGTCTGAAGCCGCCCTTCGACGCCTACTTTGCTGCCTTTTCGCAGGTACTGGGCTACGAGGTCGGCCTGCCTGTCAAACACCGTGACGCGAATGAAGTCCGCATCGCTTCCGTCAGCGTTTTTGCGGAACCTGTTTACCGCAACGGTAAACCTGACGATGGACATCCCGCTGCCCGCTACGCTCTTTTCCGGATCCCTCACGAGATTTCCTGTAATTATTACGAGATTCATGTACCACCTCTATTTTTCATTCTTGTTGATGATGATATGCCTTATCACGTCGTCGGAGATACGCAGCCTTCTGTCGAGTTCTTTCGGCAGGTCAGCCGGTGCCTCAAACTCAATCAACACATAGTATCCTTCATTCTTTTTTTGAATGGGGTACGCGAGCTTTTTGAGGCCGAGTTCGTCAACGGAAGAGACTGTGCCGCCGTCTGCAATGATCGTTTTGACCAACTCCACGGCCGCGTTTTTTCTCTCTTCATCCTGCGCCAATGCAGCGGCAAGGACAAATAAAATTTCATAACTGTTCAAGTTTTTCACCTCCCTTCGGACTAAAGTGGCGCGGGCTTCCCCCGCGCAGAGAGTCGGACTGATGTCCGATTATCATTATTTTCACACGCTCCCGCCTGGAAAGCGCTCGCTTAGTATATAGCGTTCGCCGCGCCTTCGCAAGCTACGTTTTTTGAAAATATGTGTAATGGCTTGTTTCCCTCCTGTTTCTCATTTTTATTTTTATGAAAAGAGAATTTGATATTGAACATATGTTTGCAGCATGGTAGAATATTTCGAATAAAGGGCAACAACAATAATAAGGCATAAGATAACGATGAGCTATGTTAAACTGAATAAATAATTTACAGCAATGGAGAATGTTTGCGCGAACCCGGGAAAACGTTACGAGTTCATTTTATCGTCGAAACCCGCTTAAGTACAGGAGTTTGATAGAAACGGCAAATATATCAATGCAACCGATAAACATACATCAAATTGATTTGTCCTCCGCACCCTGGGCGATGCATGAATTTTTTGCGGGAAGCGGCCTGGTTGCTTACGGTTTAAAAGGAATGTTCTCTCCTGTGTGGGCAAATGATGTCAGCGAAAAAAAAGCCTCCGTATATAATGCGAATTTCAAAGGCGGGCATTTTGTTTTAGGGGATATCAGGAACGTGAAAGGTGCGGATTTACCGTATGCTCATCTGTCATGGGCGAGCTTTCCCTGCCAGGATTTATCTTTGGCAGGTTCTTTAGGCGGTATTGACGCGGAGCGTAGCGGACTTATCTGGGAATGGCTCCGTGTTTTGAGAGAACTGCCAAATCGTCCTGCGGTACTGCTAATCGAAAATGTCGCCGGGCTTATTTCATCAGGCAATGGCAAGAACTATGCCAAGCTTCATCATTCGCTCTCAGAACTCGGATATAAAAGCGGGGCAATGCTGCTGGACGCGATACATTTTGTGCCGCAGTCAAGACCGAGGGTGTTTATCATCGCAATAAAAAAGGACGTTGAAATCCCGCAGGATTTGCTGGATTCTCAACCGAACTGGCTCCACAATAAAGCAGCGGCAAATATCGGGGCCAGCCTGCGGGAATGGATTTGGTGGCGGACTGACAAACCGGAAAAGAGGCAGTATCCACTATCGGACATAATTGATTTTTCCCTGCCATATGACAAAGACGACGTCCTGCATTTGATATCTCCGCTCCACAGGGAGAAGCTCGATGGCATGGATGATGCCGTGGCGAGCGGTTATCGAAGGACGCGTAATGGGAAGCAGCGCCTGGAGCTTCGTTTTGACGGTGTCGCAGGTTGTTTGCGGACGCCGGAGGGCGGCAGCAGCAAACAATTTATTGTTGTAAAACACAAGGGTGAGACACATGCCCGTTTGTTGACTACCCGCGAAGCCGCTCGACTGATGGGTGCCCCTGACAGCTTTATATTGCCGGGCGCATATAATGACGGATACCGAGCGATGGGCGATGCGGTTGTACTCCCTGTTGCAAAATTCATTGGGGAATCATTTTTACTAAAGCTTATGGAGGCGGCTTATGGAGGGCGACAGGATAAAAAACAGGTTAAAAACGTTCAAAGACGAGCATAACGCCGTTACAAAAGGCCCACTTTCATTATTGGTCCAGCTTACACGCATCGTACGGTCAAAACCATTCCCTCTCGATCCCGGTGAATTCCTGACCGAAAACAAAGGGCAGGTAGCCGGGCTTGGCGGAGGAAATCTGAAAAAGGTGCTTAAAGAACACGGTATCACGCAAACGCTTGCCGCTGAAGGCGGACGGACTAGCAGGGGCAACCTTGGGCTGATGATAGCGTATGTGGGGTTTCTTAACGCATG
The DNA here is from genome assembly GCA_031266515.1 of Eubacteriales Family XIII. Incertae Sedis bacterium. Taxonomy (GTDB): domain Bacteria; phylum Bacillota; class Clostridia; order Peptostreptococcales; family Anaerovoracaceae; genus JAISAW01. The sequence goes on along the minus strand of JAISAW010000123.1, from coordinate 8,696 downwards.
GCGGACAGAAGAGTCTATAGACTTTGACGCGATAGAAGAGTATTGGGCTGAGCAAGTCAGAGAATATTTTCGCAATCAGCCGTTTGTATTGACAACAGATCCCTCGAAAACAGTCGCCGCCGCTTTGGACGGATTGTTTGAGCAGGCGAGGAAAAGGCAACGACAAAATCCGGGGACACAGTATTTAGGCGCTGTGCTGCAGCACCTCGTCGGCGCGAAACTCTTTTTAATATTGCCACAAGATCAATTTGCAATATATGGCGTATCGGTAGCGGATTTACCTGCCGAACGAGGCGGTGATTTCAGGATCGGGGATACGATACTACACTGCACGACTGCGCCCGGAGCGCCACTGATAGAAAAATGCAGCGACAATATCGAGTTTGGCTATGCTCCAGTCATAATTACGGTTTTTGAACGAGTGAAAACCGCGTTGGACCTGGCGGCGGACGCGGGGTTGAGCGGGCGTCTGGAGGTCTGGGATATCCGGCAATTCCTGTCAACCAATATAAATGAGCATGGAAGGTTTGATGCTGCCTCAAAAAGTGAAATGCTGTCCAATATTATTGAAAAATATAATGAGATTATTGCAGAGGTAGAGACGGATCCAAGCTTACGAATTGCGTTCAAGAGGAAATGATTTGCTGTGGCGGATATGTTCGACTTGAAAATTGGACGGTATTGAGCCTTCGGGATTTCCGTGGGATCTTCAAAGTGATCATAGCCGACAGTGGTCTGGGCTTACGGACAAAAGGGGACGGTTCATCGGGGACAAAAGGGGGACAAAAGGGGACGGTTCATCGGACAAAAGCGACAAAAGGGGACGACAAAAGGACGACAAAAGGGGACGACAAAAGGGGACGGTTCATCGACGACAAAAGGGGACGGTTCATCTGTCTTGTTGCTGCTTCACTTCATCCAATGCTCGACAACACCTTTGCTCAATCCCGTAATCCTCGCGATTTGCCTTATTGGAACACATTTGCCCCTTAGCTCATAAACAGTGTTTTGCTGCTTTTCTCTCGTTAAAGACTGAAATTTTGCAGTACTCGCCGCACCACTGGCCTCCTTCATCCATTGATAGGCAACAGCGTCGGAAAGTCTCCTGCGCCGCCCGATACCGCCCTCAAGAAGATTGTCTTCCACCATAAACGCTTCTTCACCCTTTATCCTATCTATTGAAACAATATCCTCGATCTCCAGCTCATTGAGCAGGTCATTGCCGCCCCTTCCCAAATATCTGCGGCTGCCCCACATATAATCAGCCGCCTCCTTGCATATATCAGCCTTAACAGGGTTTTGATGAATGTAATTTATCACAGTTATAAAATACGCATCTGTTTCGACAGGCTCGCTCTTGAATCGATCCTGAAACAAATGTCCGCTCCGCTGGTATTTCCAGTTGAACCAGAAGGCGTAACGTGCGCCAAGACGCCGGATGGCCATCGAAATTGACTCTTCTTTTTCTTTGAGTAACATGTGGACGTGGTTGCCCATAAGGCAATATGCGTAAAGTTCAAAGCCGGAGAGTTTCTTCACTTGACCCAAGAAGCCCAGAAATTTATCGTAGTCTTCATCCTCTTCAAAAATGTTTTGCTTGTTTATCCCTCTCAGCAAAACATGGTATATCCCTGTGGCGCTTGTTTCCCTCTTTTTTCGCGGCATGACACTCCTCCATCAGAAGAATGATAACTTATTGCTCGCTTACTTACAAGACAAATGAACCGTCCCCTTTTGTCTTTTCAAGACAAATGAACCGTCCCTTTTGTCTTCTTTTGTCTTAACCGTCCCCTTTTGTCTTTAACTCCTTTATCGAATAATCCCATATTTCTTTTCTCTCTTCATCTGTGGCTACGAAAACGCAATGTATCACTGGAATGAAGGCAAATAGCTAAACAGGCAAAAGGGGGGGGGTCATCTGTCTTGTCCTTTTGTCTCGGCGTGTTGTACAGGACAAGCAAATCTCCCCCTTTATCCCTTTTGTCAGTATGCGATGACCATTATATTCATCTTCTGCTCAAGAGCTTTATGATACATTGAGATCAATCCTTTGTATTCATCTTCAAGATCTTCCCACAGGTAGTCCATGTCTTCGATCATATCTTCCTCATATTCTGAATACAGACCAGCATCGCGTAAAGCCTCTTCATTGAAGCTATCTCTGCGTGAAGCAAAATCAAAAGCCTTCATCAAATCAAGGATCCCTTGCAATTCATCCGTTTTCGTTACCGAGATCAAGCGGTCGCTGCCATTATACACATGGACCCCGACCAGGGCTTTGCGAAGAGGGTTGTCTTTAACAGATTTTAGTTCGGATGTCGGCGCACCTCCGGTCACAACGAAATGCAGAGCGTCAAATAGTTCAGTGATCCGATTCCGCAGACACGACCCCTCATCTTCAAGTTCCTCCGCCCTCTCGATGAGATCTTCCTCGGATAGCTTTCCCATATTGTTGAGCTGGTGATCGGCGATCACTGCATAGTAAGTCAACCAACCTATATCTGGTTCTTTCCTCTTCTTTTCTTCATCCCAGATTGGAGTATTTCGCGTTTCGCGGGCGATAGTTTGCTTTCTGAAACTCTCCTTATCCTCGAAGTAATCTCCGAGATTTATTATTTTTGACGCCCTGCTAAAAGCCTTTTCTGTATATTTCCCATCTTCAAAACAAAAACCTTTCAGCCTGTGATCATAAACTGTCCGCAAAACTTTTTCAGTGCATAAATTGCCATTAAAAATATCTTGCCCATTCCAGCTACCCTCAAGCAAAAATGTCTCTTCATAATGTGGCTTCTGAAACCCTTTGAGATCTGTATCAAGAGTATCTTCAAGAATGACCGACCCACAACATGGGCAAGTAGATAAATTTGGCGACCCCATGCGGTTATAATCGTATTCCGCCTTGCCGGTAATCCGCATTACGTAGTAATCCTCATGAATCGGAGGGCCTTTGTAGTTTCCTTCATACACTATATTTGAAATCTTGTATGGAATAAAACCTGTTATTCCGTCCTTTGTAAAAGCATCGACAGCCCTTGCTGAATAAACTTCAAAAACCCTGTGAGTGAGCATATAATCGGGGAGTATCTTTCCGCTTGCCAGTTTAAATGAGAACTCAGCGTTTTCATAATCTTTTTGTGTCAAAGACTGTGTGTTTAAAACATCTCTTTTACAACAGGGGCACTCGAAAAACGAACGAATATCGCCGGATAATGTATCTGAGATAAGAGCATATCTATCTGATACTGAAGGAAACATATTAAAAAACTTCATCAATACTTCCTCCCCATATTGGCAAAGAATTCTTCGACGGTAGTTTTATTCGGAAGCTTCACTCCTTTTTTCCATTCTATGATTTGCTCTTCCCACACATTGTTATATGACCATGCATTTGAAAGATGAGATGTTCGCTCAACCCATTCACCACGCGTTGCTTCATCAATATCTATCTTTACTTCCTCGAAAAAATCCTTTCTGAATTTTTGAGGATAATAGTGGTGAGCATGATAATCTTTACCGTCGTCAGGTTTTTTGATCTTGTCTTTTTCTAAATTCCTGCCAAGTTTGCATACATTATGCACCAGCACATCCGCATCCCCGACGAAATAGGTGTGGTAGCCTTCCACTTCGAGGTTGTATACTGTGACCGGGGCTTCAAGCAGCTCGTGCTGTACCTGCTCTACTACCGCATAGTTTCCGTTTACCGTAACGAGGATGTCTCCGGCCCTGAGGTCTATCGCGGCGACCCAGCCTTTCTTCGGCGTGTAGAACGGGTGGGTGGAGGTGGCGTCTATATTCCCTTCGGCAGTGGCGATGTGGACAAGCCCGTCCGATTGCTTCTCGTAGACCTTCGTCACTTCCTTCAGCGCAAGGATTCCCGACTCAGTATCATATGCCCAGACCCTGTCGCCGGTTTCAATCTCGTCAATGCGCCTCTGGCCGTCTTCTGTTGCCACTTCCGTATCGCCGTCGAAGCAGTTGTCTCTCGTATTGCCCAGGTTCCTTAACCCGGACAGCAAGTCAAAGCCGCTTCTTGCAACCCCAATAGCGGCGGCCTCTGTATCGCCATTCTTGAAATCCTGGTAGGCCACGCCCAGGTTCTGGGCGAGCGCAAATGTCTGAAGGCCTGCATTAAAGAGCATCTGCCCCTTGCAGCCGATCTTGAAGATGCCTGCCAGGCTGCCTATTGGAAGGCCTCCGAACAGCAGTCCGCCCGCAAACCCGTTAAAGAACTCATTCAGCAGTGTGCCGGGATCCGTCTCCCCCCTGGCGTAGGCCATGAGGAAATTGAAGAGCCCGTCCATATAGGACCTCATCAGGATGTTTTGAAGGGCAAAAGTTGTATTTATCTCCGCAAGCGAATACATGCCGGTCGGGTCGGTATACGTTACGGGATTTGCGTTCGCGTAGAGGTACTTGTGCAGGCTTGCCGGGTCGGCTATGCTGCCGGAGAAGGGATCCCTGCTTATGAACGTGCCTGTCTGCGGGCTCATATAGCGGGCACGAAGGTAGTAAAGCCCCGTACCCTCGTCATACTGCTGCCCGCCATAGAGGAATTCGTTTACAGTCGTCCCTGTAGAGGAAACCAGGTTGCCGTATGCGTCATAGTCATACGTATCAGTGACGGCACCTGTCTCATCGGCAAGGATGCGCGTGTCGCCGTGGCCGTCGAAGTAATAGTGGCGAACCTCGTCCACTCTCGAAAGCGCGACAATCTCGTCGGCTGCCGTGTACCAGGCGGACACATAGCCATCATCGTTTGCCTCCGCAAGCACATAGGGCAGGGCGGCGTTTTCGTCTATGATGTAGTATGTCGTCCCTTCCTCGGTGGTCTTGGAAACCCTGTTGCCGCTGTAGTCGTAGCCATAGGCCTCTACGGATACGTCCTGCCCGCTCTGCGCGGTGACGCTGCGAAGCCTGCCGAAAGCGTCCCAGGCGTAGTCTGTCTCGTCTTCGCCGTCCGCCTTCTCGATCAAGTTGCCATTGCCGTCATAGGTGTAGGATGTAGTAGTCACACCGTCTGTCTCGGAAAGGAGCCGGCCTGCGGCGTTGTATGTATAGGTTGTCTCTATGCCTCCTGCCGTCTTTGAGACCCTGTTTGAAACAGAATCGTATTCATAGCTTGTGGCGACGGGCGCACTGTCCCCTACGCTCAGCGTCTCGCTTGTGAGCCTGCCGAGGCTGTCATAGACGTAGCCCGTGACGCGCTCCTCCGCTCCGCCTGTCTCTGTAATGCCCGTCCTGTTCCCGGCGCTGTCAAGCGTATATGAGTAATGTGCCAGGACACTTGCACCGTCATAGACAGTCTCTTCCACAAGGCGGTTCAGTTCGTCGTACCCATACTCTATGCTGCCGCCGTTTGAATAGATGGCTGCTGTCCTGTTGCCGTTGGCGTCATATTCGTACTCCGCGCCTGCGCCGTCATAGCCGATTACCGATGTGAGCCTGCCATTCAGGTCATACCCATAGACGGTCTCATAGTGGTTCCCGCCCTTGTTCAGCGCTACGCCTGCAAGCTTTCCGGAGAGGCCATAGTTGTAGACAAGCTGTGAGCCGTCAGGCTTCTGTGCGGAGGCAAGGCCATCTACCACGTCATAGGTGTAGGAGTTGACGCCTTCGCTTCCTGAGATTTCGGCAAGCAGCCCGTCGTCCGTATACGAGAATGCCCGTACATCGCTGCCAGTCGTCACCGTGGCGACCCTGCCATCGCTGTCATACCCGTACTCCGTAGTATCCCCGCCGAAATCGGTATACTCCGTCAGGTTGCCTTCGGTGTCATACACCGAGTATGCGCTCTGTCCCGCCTGGTCGGTCACCTGTGTCAGGTGCCCGCAGTCGTCATATGCGTAGGATGCCACGCCGCCTTCCGGGTCGGTGACGCCCGTGAGGTTTCCTGTCCCGTCGTAGCTGTAGAGCCACTCGCCATCCGCCGCGTCGGTCACGCTTGTCAGCCTGTCCGCCTCGTCATAGCCGTAGGCAGTCGTATTTCCGTTTTGGTCTGTCTCGCTTACGAGCCTGCCCCTTGCGTCGTATGCAGCGGATACGCTTGTCCCGTCTTCGAAGGCAGTCTCTGTCCTGTTCCCGTTCGCGTCATATGTATACTGGGTCGTGTTTCCGAGGGCGTCGGCAAACGACTCCATAAGCCCGTTTGCCCCATATGTATAGGCAAACACATTTTCAAGGGGGTCTGTGACAGAGGTGTTGTTTCCAAGGGCGTCATAGCCATAGGAGGTCACCGCGCCGTCCGCTTCCGTCACAGAGATGAGATTCCCCGCCGCGTCATAGCTGTATGCCACCTGCGCCCCGTTCGGGTATGTCTTGGATATAAGGTTGTCCGTCGCGTCATAGCCGAGAAGGATGGTCATGCCCCGGCGGTTTGTGGCGGAGGTGTTCCGGCCTTCGTTGTCATAGGTAAATGTCTCTACCGTGCTGTCAGGATATTCTATCTGTGTGATATTGCCGAACGGATCCCTGTCGAATTCGGTGCGGCGGCCCAGTGTATCGACCTCGGCTGTGAGGAAACCGGCGGGGTCGTACTCCATATTGAGGATACTGCCATCCGCATAGGCTATCTGGGTGAGGTTCCCGAGGACGTCATAGACGTAGTTCTCCGTCACGCCTGTGCCGTCTTTCATCACGGTCTTGCTTGCGGCCCTGCCGTATGTGTCCCAGGTGTAGGCCACGGCCTCGCCCGCCCCGTTTGTTGATGATACGATTTTGCCGTCCGAGCCATATGTCATCTGCGTGGCCGTGCCTATGGAGTCGGCGATGCTTGTCACAAGCCCATCGCTGTTATAGGCGTAAGTCTCCTCGTACCCCATCGCATCGGTGATCTTTGTGATCCGGCCATAGCTGTCGTAGATGTTCACAAGCTGCGGCTGGTCCAGCGCGGACACTGTCGTCAGCCTGTGCTTTGTGTCATAGGTGTTTGTGACGACGCCCCCAAGCCCGTCAGTGACCGACAGCAAATCCCCGTAGGCGTTGTAGCTGTAGTGCTTCGTGTTCCCAAGCGCGTCAGTCTCGCTCGACTTGAAGTTGTTTGTGTCATAAGTGAATGTAGTGGAGTTTCCAAGCTCGTCTACAGTCTCCGTGATATTCCCCTTGTTGTCGTAGTAGTAGACGGTGGAGTTCCCCATCCGGTCTGTGACGACATCCTGACGGTCGGCTATATTGTGCGTGTACTCTATCTCGTTCCCATTCGGGTCGATGATGGAGATGAGGCGTCCGCTGTCGTCGTAGATATTCTTTGCCGTGCGTATGCCGCGGGGGTCTACTATATCTGTCAGATAGTGTTCATTGTCATAGTAGAAATGGGTCGCCTCGCCTGCCGGGTCGGTAAATTCCGTGAGGTCGCCGTTCCCGTCATAGGCGTATGAGACACTGCGGCCATCAGACGAATTTATCTGTGTGACCCTGCCGCTGCTGTCTCGCGTGACAGATATGCTCTCGCCCTTTGAATGGGTGATGCTGCCACTTGTGATGGTCACGGACTCGCCGTCGGGAAGCTTCACGCTTTCGACGCCTGTCGTGTCATTGAAGGTGAAGGAGCTGCCGTCGGGGCGGGTGAGCTTGTACTTGCTCGGGTTGAAGGCGTTATAGCCGTTGAAAGTATACAGCTTGCCCGAGCTGTAGATCATGTCGTTTGAGCTGCCCAGCGCTACGAGGGTGTTGCCTGTATTCTCGGCCGAGGCATAGCTGATGGTGACATCGTACTGCGCGTCAGGGGACTGGTAGGGCGTCCCGCCTACTACGTAGTTGAAGTGCTCGGCTTTGCCATTGCCCCAGTCTATAAGGATGTTATGGGGCTCGGCTTCCGCAGTCTTGTACGTCAGGACTATCCCGAAGATGGTCTGGGCGGGTACTGTCTTCCAGTTAAGGCCGGGGGTGCCGTTCTCGCTGAGTTTTGCCCTGGACAGCGAAAGATCCCATCCGTACCCGAAGTCCCCGCTTTTGCCTTTGTTCCTGCTGTCGTATTCGCGGGTGACTGTAAGCGGGAAGTTGAACACGGGGATGTTTATGTCGTTTGACGAAGACGTGAAGTTCCCTATCTTCATCTTGCCCGTGACCTGGACGAGAGTGGTGTATTCTGCCGAGCCCGATTTGCCGTATACCGAGAGCTTGATCCGATAGTAGCCGTTTTCAAGAAGCGTCGGGTCAAACGTGCCGAGGCTTGTGGATGTGCCTGACGGGCCGCTCGCAAACACGGTATAGTCGCCTGCCGCCGGCTCCGCCATGTCCTGCGGGTTGCCGCTGCTGTCGAACTTCGTGATGCTCGCGGCTGCATATGAAAGTGTGTAGTAGGCTATCTTCGCGTTGCTCACGCTCCCCGTGATAGTGGTTGGGGCGGTGATGTTTTGGGTGTTCAGGTCTGTGATCGATGCGGAGACGCTTCCGGTCTTTGACGGGTCAAAGGCCGCAAACTGCTTTGCTGCTGCTGTCTTGCCTCCGTGGATGTCATATGCTGCGGCATTGACTTCGTACAGCCCAGCCGCAGTAGGGGTAAACTCAGCTTCGCCGTCTGCAAGCACCAGGGCCTCGCCGTTTACAGTGACGGTGAAATTGGAAAGGCTGTATTCGCTTGAAGCTGCGGCGGTGATGGTGACCGCCGTATTTATGTCTACTGAAGCAGCTGAAAGCGAAAGAGTCACTTCCGGCTTGCTGTAGACTTCGGACCCGCCTGACGCCCCCGCAGACGGCGG
>JAISAW010000114.1 GCA_031266515.1 Eubacteriales Family XIII. Incertae Sedis bacterium | reverse complement strand
CGTACGGGTAACCCGTCACATCCTCTTTCCCCTGTGGATAACGGATGATGAATCCGTACTCTGCGCAGTGGGCTGAGAGCCATTCAAACTGCGGAGTCAGTGCAAAATTTTTATTGCCCGCCGCCGCTACGTCGAACGCAAGCCCGGTCTCATGCTCGCTCTCACCGGGTTTTGCCGCAGTCCCATCTGTAGTCGAATTCCAAATAGACATTTGCTCATCCCGTGTCCGATAGCCGCTGGTAATGATGAACCCTCCAACACCGTCCTCCTGCGCCGCCGCAAACATCGCGTCCATTGACTCAAAAACGATTTCGCAAATTTTTATATCGGCTTCCATCAACTGAAAATGTCTGCCCTGTTGCCCGTAGAGGGCTACGAGGTTGTCGGGGCGATAATCGCTCGGCAGCGGGTTTGCAGTGTTTACGAGCAGAATTTCTGACGCTTGGCTGCCCGCCGGAGGATTTTCTTTCGATAGCTTGCCCGGCTCGCCTGCGGAGGGGGCGCCCATTGTCGTATCGCCCGCCGGGAGTATTGCCGCCGCCCTGGATTGGCCGTCGACCGGCAATTCCTCCGCGACCGGTATCCTGTCCATACCATGGTTCAATCCGATATTTCCCGTGTAGAAAAATATTGAGATGCACATCGCCGAAAATATCCCCGCTATATAAACAACAGCGCGGGATTTCTTTGACAAAAGCAATCTCGCCACCTGCAGGCCGAGAAAACACCCCGACGCATTAAGCAGAAAATCATCAATGTCGATGACGTTGGCGGCAGTACCCGTGATTATGTTTACGAGAAGTTGCAAGGGTTCAAGAAGGATCGCCGTACAAAAGGCGGCCGTCGATAAGGCTCGGAGGCCCATCTTCGGGAAATTGAAATGCAGTAATGCGGGAAGCGGGAACAAAATTAAAAAGTTTCCCATAATCTGTATATGGTCACCTTCATAGATATACTCGGCTATCGTTTTGAACGGTACCAGGTTGACGGCTTCAAAAGGGTCTCCCGGCTCATTCATCAGAAGCGTCCTTGCTTTGAACAGCAAATCGATGGCGATGGCGGCATACCACAAACCGAGAAAACGTGACGCAAACAAGTGGAGCCCTCCCCACTCGCAGGCGCGGGATCTTTCACTGGCGCCTGTTGTGTGGAATGTGCGAGAAGCCCGATTTAGAGATATGATCGTCAGTAAACCCGATGCTGCGAAAGCGAGAATGCCTGTTGGAAGCAGGTCTGTGATAAGCATTTGCCCCTCCTGTAATCAGATACCTGTGTATGCTGCGGCCATACCAGTTATTGTTTGGCAAGTACTTATTATGGCGAGACAAGTTGTATTTTCCCTGTAGCTGGCCTGTATTTTGTCTGGAGCAAGCGAGACCCAGGCTGCAAATCTCCCTTGTATGTCTTAACGATAACAAGGGAATTGCCCTCCGTGCAAAAGAAACCCGCAAACTCCAGAAAAAGTACAGACGGGGATGGTATCCTCTATGTGGAGGTATATTCATGTCTATACGAATCCTGCTTGTCGAGGACGATGAGCATATCGCAGGGGCGGTCAAAGCGTTTCTTACCGAAGCGGGATATGAGGTGGATGCCTGCCCGGACGGCGATGAAGCGTACGCCAGGTTCTACGAAGGCGCTTATCAACTCGTCATTCTCGATGTCATGTTGCCGGGGATAGACGGGCATGGGTTGTTGAAGGAATTCCGCAAGCTGAACAACACGCCGGTTCTGATGATGACCGCGCTCTCCGACGACGAAAACCAGATCAGGGCTTTTGATGCGGGAGCGGACGACTATGTGACAAAACCCTTCAGGATCAGGCTCCTGCTGAAGCGCGTCGAAGCCCTGCTCAGACGAAGCGGCGCGTTGGCAAAGGAAATCCGCCATGGCAAGCTGACGATACTGCCGGAAGAATTTAAGGCGAGCTATGACGGTGAGGAATTGCCCCTGACTCTCAAGGAGTTTGAGATCCTGTCGTTGCTGGCGCAAAACAGAGGGAGGACGCAGCCCTATGAAACCATCCTGTCCCGCATCTGGGGATACGATTTTGACGGCGACTGCAGCGCAGTGCATACCCATGTCAAAAACCTGCGGGCAAAACTGCCCGAAAATATCATCAGGACTGTCCGCGGCATAGGCTACCGATTTGAGGGATGCGCGGGAGAACGCGCGGAGGGGCAAGGGAAGGAATGTGTGAAAGAGCGGGTGAAAGAATGCACGGGGAAGTGCGTGTGATGAAGAAAAGCGGGATATTCGCCAAAGTGTTCGTCTACACGATTATCTTTTCAACAGTGCTTGTCGGTGCAACGGGCATATTGTTTTTCCAGCAACTCCGAACCTATCATTCGCATTACCAGGTCCAGGTGATTGTCAATTCGTACAAAGAAATAGAGGATAGGGCGCGGGACCGGGAAGACATAACGGAAGTGGCGCAGCGGCTCTATGAACGAAATGAAACCTTTCAATTCTATATCGTGGATAAAGACGGGCGTGTTGTCTATGAAACCCCGGGCGCCGATATGTCCGGCATATCGACAGGCTTGCCGGTTCCCGGCAATGAGCCATCGGCCGTCATCGTACGCCTCGACAAGGATTATAACCTCTACGCCTTGAAAGACGATGTTTTTTCTGTAGACTACGGCAAATGGATCGTAAGGATAGCCCTCATATCGATGGCGATGCTTGCCGCCTGCATCGCAGGCGCGTTTATCTTTGCGAGGCGTATGACCAAACCCATACGACTGTTGGCGGACAACGCAAATCAAATGGCGAACCTTCAGGATGTACCGCCGCTGCCTGAACGGGGAGACGAACTTGGCGCGTTGTCCCGCGATATCTATTCCATGTACGGCAAGCTGAAAGAAAATATCTCCGAATTGGAGCGCGAGATCATGCGTGAGCGCGAGTTGGAGGAAGCGCAGCGGTATTTCTTCTCGACGGCTTCCCATGAATTGAAAACGCCGATAGCGGCTGTGAGCGTCTTGCTGGAAGGGATGATCGCAGATGTGGGCGATTATAAAAACCACGCAAAATACCTGAGGGAGTGCGTGAAAATGATGGATGCGCAGAGCGAAGCTGTTTCCGGGATATTGGAGATCGCCAACTTGAGTGACGGGCAAATCGTGCCTGTTCCTGAAAGGCTGGATATCGGGTCCGCAGTGATCGGGGCGCTGCCTGGTTTCCACATATTGTCCGAGGCGAACGGGCAGCGTATCGTTACGGATATCCCGGACGGGCAGGTGTGCTTTGCCGATCCCGGGATGCTGAAAAAAGCCCTGTCCAATATCATATTGAACGCGGTGCAAAACACGCCGGATGACGGGGAAATCCGTATATGGTGCGAGCCTGCCTGCGGCAAACACCGGCTTTGCGTATTGAATACAGGAGTGCGGATTGACGACGCGGTGTTGCCAAAGCTGTTCGACCCATTCTACAGGGTTGACAAGGCACGGAACCGGAAAAGCGGGCGAAACGGCTTGGGGCTGGCCATTGTCCAAAAGACCCTGGAAGCGATGAAAGTCGATTTCGCTTTGGAAAACGCTGAGGATGGCGTAATGTTTTGGATGGATTTGCCGAAAAATTAATCCGCGTTTGACCAAAATGTGGATAGTTCTTTTTTGTACAGGATCAAGCCCTTGCCAAAATGGCAGATACGCTGCGATGTGGAATGCGGAGCGGGCTGATTCCGAAGCAGTCGATGCCTGTCGCCGACTTTGCCAGGGAGATGAGTGAATGAATGCGGACAGCAGTTTATTCGACTCGCTTCAGGAAAGACTATAAACTCTGCCAGAAGCGCAATTATGTTATGACAAAACTGCTGGCGGTGATGGGCGACCTCGAAAATGAAGCGCCTTTGTCGCCGCACCTTAAAGAACATCCGTGCAAGGGGATTATTCGGGTTGCCTGGAATGCCACGGTTCGTACGGGTAACCCGTCACATCCTCTTTCCCCTGTGGATAACGGATGATGAATCCGTACTCTGCGCAGTGGGCTGAGAGCCATTCAAACTGCGGAGTCAGTGCAAAATTTTTATT
>JAISAW010000061.1 GCA_031266515.1 Eubacteriales Family XIII. Incertae Sedis bacterium | reverse complement strand
TGGTACTGGCGTACCCGGTGTTAACTTATTTACCGATTATTGCCTAAACCCACGTTTGCGTCAATTGACGCCTTTACAGTTGAGAGGCTTCATCTTTTCATATTATCCGTCCCCTTTGTCTTCCTACCCTTTGTCTTCCTATTTCCTTCTGTAATCGGCTGTGAAACATAAATCAGTTTACTGTAATCAAACAAGGCGGCAAGATGGTTCTCCAATGATTTTCCAGCACGGCTCTTTCGGCGGTTCAGCACCGTGTTGGCAACCTCGATAAAATCCTCAACCGTCACAAATCCTTTAGAAATCATGTCACCATAGCGATAAAATTCAAGCCTCCGCAATGAACCGGACGATCTCTCTGTAGGAGTCTTCCGCTGTCTCCGAATCTCCGAGGCCGTTCACGAAGGCGTGGTACGCGCCTTCGTAAACGACGGCCCTGGCCTCGCCTCCGAGATCGTGCAGATGCTTTCCGTACATGACGCCGTCGTCCAACAGGCCGTCGCGCCCGGCCAAAAGGAGCAGTGCGCGGGTGGGATGCGGGTCGTCGGTTTCGGTCGTAAGCAACGGCGAGAAATAGATATCGGAGTAATCCTCTTCAGCCCGCGCGTACAGTTTGCGCGTGCACAGGATCATTTTGCGCATGACGTAAAATTCCGGTTCTCTGCGTTTATAGCTTTCCTTGTTGTCGAGATCTTTCATATCGGTGACAGGATAGAAAAGTATCTGCCCCGCCAGATGGATATCGTGCAGATGCTTCATCGACAGAGCCATTGCAGCCGCAAGGTTCCCGCCTGCGCTGTCGCCTGCGGCGTATATCAGGGACCTGTCGATAAAGCGGTTTGTCTCCGGGGACTCAAGCAGGTGAAACAATCCCTTCTCGCACTCCCTCAAAGCTATCGGGTACTTCACTTCCGGCGAAACGTGGTATTCCACCGAAGCGCAGACAATGTCATTCTCGTCCGCGAACTTTCTCATCAATCCCTCGTTCGCAAGATAAGTCCCTCCGACAAAGCCGCCGCCGTGTATGAAATAGAGCAGAGGGTGGCCGCCTTCAGGCAAATCGGCCCTGCGGTAAAAATACACGCTGAACGAACCGCCTCCGGCATCGTCCGTATACTCTTCTTTCACAATCTCATTTGCTATGTGCACTTCCGGCAGCTTTACAAGCAATGAGAGTTCACGCATTTTGCCGAGAAACTTTTTGATTGTAAATTCAAATGCAGGCTGCGGCAATTTCGCAAGTCTGGCATTTCCCTTTTCTGAATCCTTCACCGCCTTTTTCTCACTGTCACTCAGAGGGAAACTTTTGTATATCGGTTCATACGCGTCCATAAAATTCCAGCCTTTCCTGCTTTCTCTTATTGCGCCGCCTTTATCTCGCATTGAGCGCGTCAAGTATCCCATCTACGCTCTCGGCCGGTATGCCGAGCAGAATGAATGTCTTCAGAGGCATCGTCATCATCATCTTATTATACGCTTCGTCGTCTCCGGGCTTGTCGCCATTTTTGCCCGACATGCCTGCGTTCACAGTTTCAATCAGTTTTTCAAGAAGCACTCTGCCGTCCTCGTCCTCGTATATCTCTCCAAGCAGGGAATCGCGTGTGAAAACCTTCTTTTCGATCCGCGTGGAAACCACCTCTATCTCCTCTTCCGACCGGACATCAGCAGAGGAAGCGCCGATGAGTACCTGGTACTTGCCGGTGTTTACACGCCAGTCGCCGACCAATGCATCATAGAATGCAAAGTCGCGGAAGCCCAGCGTGAAACGTACCTCTTTGCTCTCGCCTGCAGCGAGTTCGACTTTCGCAAAAGCCTTGAGCTCCTTCACGGGGCTGATCCTGCCTTTGGCGGAGGTGGCGGCGTCGGGTTTGACGTAGAGCTGAACGATTTCTTTGCCCGCAAACTCTCCTGTATTCCTGATATCGACCGCAACATCTATTTGCTCATCGTCAAGGTAGCTCTGTTTCTCCATCCTGGCCGGGCCATAGGAAAAATCCGTGTATGAGAGCCCATGCCCGAACGGAAAGAGCGGCTCTATATCCTTCTTGTCGTAGTACCGGTATCCCACAAACAGGCTTTCACCGTAATTCGACACATCGCCCTCTCCGGGGAAAAACAGATATGAAGGCGTGTCGGAAAGTTTCTTCGCGAAAGATTCGGCGAGCTTGCCCGAAGGGTTGACCGCGCCGGTCAGTATATCGTAGACCGCACCGCCTCCCGCTTCTCCCGGGAAGAAAGCTGCGAGGACAGCGTCCACCGAAGCTATCCAGGGCATCGTCACAGCGCCGCCTTCAAAGAGAACGACGACGACTGGCGCGTCAGCCTCTCCCAGAGCAAAAATCATCTTGTTCTGGGCTTCGGGGAGGTCGAGCGTCTCGCGGTCAAAGCCTTCGGACTCTTCGGACTCGGGCGCACCCACAAAGACAAGTACGGCATCGCAGGATGCGGCCGCTTCAAGCGCAGAGGCGGTGTCCTCAAAGTCTGGGACGAATGCCGTTTCCCAGCCATTTTCTGCGAAAATTTCAAGCGTGGAGTCAACCCTGTACGGATTGACATGGGAACTGCCGCCTCCCTGGAAGTGCGGCTCTTTCGCATATTCGCCCACCATGAGCAGCTTGCCGCCTTTTCTGAGCGGAAGCACCCCGCTATTTTTCAGAAGTGCCATGCTCTCGCCGGCGAGCCTTCTTGCGAGGGTGTGATTGGTCTCGAAATCCTCTGCCTTATCGTCGGCGTTCTCGTCTTTTTCCTTCGTCTCAGCCGCTCTCAGGAGGAAAGAGACTACGCACTCCGCCGCTCTGTCAAGGGCTTCTGCCGGTAGCTCTCCACTGTTTGCCGCTTCTTCGATCTTTCCGGGATCCCCCTCGAAGCCCGGCATCTTCAGGTCGTTGCCGGCAGATACGGACTTCACGTCGTCGGTCACCGCGCCCCAGTCGGACACCACCATACCGTCAAATCCCCATTCTTCACGCAGGATCTCGGTGAGCAATCTCCGGTTTTGGCTGCACGACGCGCCGTTCAGAGTGTTGTATGCGCTCATAACGGCGTCCACGTTTCCGCTCTGCACGGCTTTTTCAAAAGCGGGCAGGTATATCTCGCGGAGAGTGCGCTCATCTATAAGCGCGTCTACAGTCAGCCGCCTCGTCTCCTGATTGTTCCCCGCGAAGTGCTTCACACAAGCGGAGACCCCGGTGCTCTGAACGCCCTTGATATACGCCGAGGCAAGCTCCCCCGACAGGTGTGGGTCCTCGGAGAAATATTCAAAATTCCGTCCGCACAGCGGGCTTCTCTTTATATTTGTACCCGGCCCAAGCAGCATTGAGATGTCGTGAAGCTTCGCATTCTTCCCTAAGGCTTCGCCCATTTCTGCAAGCGCCTGCGTGTCCCAGCTTCCGGAAATGCAGGAACCCGTGGGGAAGCAGACTGTCGTGACCGATTTGTCTATTGATATGGTGTCATAGTCAAGCTGCTTTCTGACGCCGTGAGGCCCGTCGGAGACATCGGCTTTTTTCAGCCCCAGCCTGTCGCACCCGCGTGTTTCCCACATGCCGCGCCCGGAAACAAGATTTGCCTTTTCGGCGGTCGTCATTTCGGCGACGAGTTCCTTCGCCCTATTCACATAAGCTTTCAAATTACTCATAATCTCTCCATTCCTCCGTTAGAATCCCACTATGTTTTTATATTACCCCGGCAGCAAATTGATTGAGTTGCCTCCGGCGGCGTGTGAAAGGTATTTCACACTGCTTTATCGTGAACTACAGGCATTTTCAGTCTCCCAGATTCTCCTTTGCGAAATGCACGGAGATCTCGGGGACTCCGTACCGCTCTCCGGGTTCCGCGTATTTCAGCACAGGCCTGTCTCCGTTCGGGATATCGGTGAGGGCGCTTTTTTCGAGCGTGGCCCTTTCCAGAAAATCCGCATAGTATTCGATGAAACCGAACGGGAACTCCATCGTCCCGTGGGAGATTCGTATGCGCTCAAAGCCTTCAAGCTGCGCGAGCTTCCTTAAAGCGGAGGCGTATTCGCTCAGCGTGGGCGAGTACGTGAAAAACAGAAACATCCCCTGGTTGATGGCATCCCCGGCATACAGGGTGCCCGCGCTCCTGTCCGCGAGGATCACGCTTCCGGGAGAATGCCCCGGGAAATGGATGGCCTCAATGACCCTGCCTCCCAGGTCAAACCGGTGGCAATCTTCAAACGTCTTCACTGAAGGCTCGAACCTTTCGAATTTCCGGGTGTTGAGGAAATGCAGCGCGGGGGTCAGGATCGGCTTGTTTTTTCTCACGTAGCCAAAGAGCAGATCCTTTTGTTCCTGCTGGAACGCCGGATCCAGCATCGGCAAATCCGCGGGATGGATATAGACTTCCCGGAACTGCGTGTTGCCTCCGGCATGGTCGGCGTGGCCGTGGGTATTCATCACAGTGAGAGGCTTGTCTGTGATTTTCGAAATGGGCTTTCTTATGTCCATGTAGCCGTTGCCGGTATCGGACAGCAGCGCCCTGTCTTCGCCCAGAAAGAGGTAGACGCCCACACCGAGCATCTCCATTATGTACCAGGAATCGTCGTCTATCTTATGAGTCTTAAAATAACCCATGTCACACCTACCCTGCCAAAGCTGAACTATTGCCCGCCAACTGACCACCTGAGCTTCCTGACGGAACAATGATAGAAGTTTACCCGCCACGCAGTATGGCTTTCTACCAGAATATCTAGGTTCTTGTAAAAATATAACGACAATGTGGCTACTGTGAAGATATACGCTGGATCTGTACAGAGGGGTATAGGCTTTAGTCCAAGGGCGCTAAAAAGGGGCAGCCATGTCTCGCTTGCTGAGACTCCGCTTTGCGCTACTCCTGCGTGCGCGCTCGCTCCGCTCAGACTGCGCGATACATGGCTGCCCCTTTTCAGCGCTTTTTGGAAATACGTGCGAACAGTAACCCGATATGCATGGAGGAAAACAGATTTTCAAAAAAATAATGACAACCCGCACAAAAAAAACTACAATCCATGCGAGGAGACGGTTCATATGGGAACTGAAATGACGGAAAACGGAATAGAGTCGGCACTGAGCCGGGAAAACTTTGACCGCAGGGAAGAGCAGTGGCTTCACGTCCCTTACGAAGAGGAGCTGAAACTGCTTGAGTGCGTGAAGAATGGCGATGTCGAGAAAGTCAAGATCAGGTTTTCCGATATTTTCCCGATCCACGAGGGACATTTATCAAGGGACCCTCACAGACAGGCCATATACGCATTTGTCGCGAGCGTCACCCTTGTGACGCGCTTCGCCATCGAAGGAGGGCTTGACATCGAGAGCGCATACAGCCTCAGCGACGCCTACATCAAGTCTGCGGACGGTGCGAAAAATACAGACGAAGTCTTCGCGCTCTTTCCCAAAATGACGATAGATTTTTCTGAAAAGGTCAGACAGGCAAAGCGCAGGTCGAAACCCCTGCCGCCCGTGATCCGAAGATGTATGGAATACATTGACAGCAACCTGCACTACAAAATCACCCTGAACGACCTCGGGCGCGAGACGGGAAAGAATCCGTCATACCTCTGCGTCCAGTTCAAAAATGACGTCGGGATATCCGTCACCGAATACATCAACCGGGCGAAAATCAATGCGGCAAAACAACTGCTCAGGGACGACGACATCCCGGTATCGGAGATAGCGGCCACCTTGAATTTTTGCTCGCAGAGCTATTTCGCAAAGGTGTTCAAACAGTATACGGGCGAAACCCCAAAAGACTACCGGGTCCGCCACTTCAGGACGCACTCGCATCACGCAGAAAATGGGGGGGGGTGTAGGTAGATCATATAAAATCCGGCCCTGGTCATACCGGAGCCGGATTTTTTTTGCTGTATTGTGCGCTTTGCTATCCAGTGCAGCTGTGCGTCACTGTCTGACCATAACTATATTATTGTCAGACAAGCTTCGGCCGATCCTACTCGCGCCTCCCAGCCCGCGCCTTCGCAGGCTTGCGGCTCTTTTTCGCGTATATCAGAGCGGCGGACAGCGCCCCAAGAGACACCAGAAGCAGAGCTATCCATACAAGCGGGTTCACGCTGTTGTCTCCCGTTTTCGGAGCCCCGCCTTGATCCTTATCCTTATCCTTATCCTTATCTTTGTCCTTGTCTTTGTCCTTGTCTTTGTCCTGGTCGTCGTCCTGCGCTGCCACATACAGCGTACCGGCTAAACGCCAACCTTCATAGAACGGCCAGTCGCCTTCCGTACCCTCATATATCTCGTAGTTGCCATACACTCCGGCTTTTGCATAGATCGGGTAGTAGCCCGCCGGATTTCCCTGTTCGTAGGTGGTGCGGAGCGGCACGTCGCCGTTTATGAACTCGCTTTGATGAGATTCGAAATCAAATTCATCGCCTATGGGTGTTCCATCCTGCTTCAGGCCATTGTATGTGATTCCGAGAGGATCATAGCTGTCGCGTGAAGGCACATCATCGCCGACCATGAGATCCGCGTGAGCCGCTGTTGGGACAAGCGGGCGCGGGTGGATGACGATGCTACGTGAGACAGGGTCTTCCTGGCTCTGCGGCAATTTTCCGTCCGCTGTAAAGACAAGCTCGACATTTTCGGTTATTACATTGGTCTCATCGGACGGAAGGCCTTCTTTCCATATCTCTGTCCCGGCAGAACGCCAGAACGAAAGCACTCCTGACAGCACTGTTTTTGTAGAGGCAGATAAGTAATATCTGATACCATGCGGCTTGCCATCATAGTAATCATCATACCCAAGCGCGCCAACTTCGTCTGAAGGTGGATCATTTGTTTCCTCCACTACAAGAGGCGTATATATGATCTGGCCTATCCCTTCCGGTTCATAGGCGTACTGCGCACGATAGACCATGTTGGAGTATACCGGCATGGTCGGATCCAGGACAGGCGACCAGCCGATGAGCTCGAAGTCCCTGGCGACCTCTATATTTCCATCCGCTCCGGCAGTAAAGTCCGCAATATTGAATATATTGGTTCCGCTTGAATCTTCCAGAGATGAGAGGCTGCCACCCTCAGGGACTATGTAGCTCGTCGCCGGCGTGCTCTTGTACGAGCCATACTCGCCCAGATCGAAACGCACCGTGTAATAATTCTCAACACCCACCAGCGGCTCCGGCGTATATGCGTACTGAGCGGTATACACACGCACCTCGTTCACAGGAGAAAAGACATTCACGGAGGGCGACCAACCGACGAACGAAAAATCACCGCTCGAATCCGTCATCGTCACAGTCGGCACGGAAAATCCGATCGATTGGCTTAAGTCATTGAGTGATGTGCCTATCTTGACCGCTACCATGGTTGACGGTTCGCCGCTCGACGAAATATTCCCGTACACGCCGCCTGCGTCGAAGGTCACAGGATAGAAGAACTCTATTTTCGCATCAGGTACGGCGGCATATACCGCCTTCCAGGTCACAGGCTCTGTCACCTCTGCCTTCAATATATCATCGTTGTTTGTGGTATCCGGCCAAACCTCCGCCTTAGCCCATCCAACGAAAGCGTAGATCCCGGAGGAAGCGACGCTAACGCCGGGTGTTCCTGTAAGGCCAGGGCCGTCGGCGGTGCTGCCTTCGCCGGGGATGCCAAGGATGCCATTCTCCGGCACTCCATAGGTGACGGTTATCCCGCCTGCAGCCAGAGTGCCGTAAATGCCACCCGTGTCAAAGGTGACTCCGACCACTTTGGGACCGGGGGCCAATTCGGGGTCGGCGGCATATACCGCTTTGTAGGTCACAATATCTGTCACGGCCGCATTCAATATCGAGTCGTCATTTATCGTCTGCGTCCAAGGGCTTACCCGCGACCATCCTACAAGCTCATACCCTTCGTTCGTCTCAACCCCGGGTACAGCCGACAGGCCAGCGCCGCCGTCGCCCACGCTGTCATCCAGGCTACTATTTAACGCCACCGCATATGTGATATTTGTCCCGCCCTGCATCAAATTGCCGTAGACCCCTCCAGCGTCAAAGGTGACGCCGATCATCGACGGGCCAGGGACTACTGCGGAGTCGGCGGCATATATCGCTCTGTAGGTCACAGGCTCTGTCAC
The DNA here is from genome assembly GCA_031266515.1 of Eubacteriales Family XIII. Incertae Sedis bacterium. Taxonomy (GTDB): domain Bacteria; phylum Bacillota; class Clostridia; order Peptostreptococcales; family Anaerovoracaceae; genus JAISAW01. Next base: position 16,875 of record JAISAW010000061.1, on the reverse strand, counting down.
CGTTGCAGACAATATATCTTCTTCAGCCAGTATGGCATCGTCCCCGGTCGTCTGAGGCAATTTGTCCGAAAGCGCCCATCCAAGAAAACCATACCCTCCTTTCGCAGTTACCGAAGGGGTAGCCGTCAGGCCTGCACCTCCGTTGGGTAAGCTGTCATCCAGGCTTCCTCCCGACAGCACATCGTATGTGATACCGGAATCGCCGCTTGCCAGGTTTCCGTAGACACCGCCTGCATCAAAGGTGACGCCGAAGTGTGTAGAAGAGGGGGATGGCCCCCATGCGGGGACATAGACTGCCTTGTATGTCACGGACTCGGTCACCGGCGCATCTATATCTACAGCCGTCGTATTCGGCCAATCGTCTTTGGGCGCCCATCCGACGAAAGCATAGCCGTCTTTTGCATCCACAGCGGGGACAGCCGACAGCTTTGCGCCGGTTTCAAGGCTTGAACCCGACGGTATCTCGTATGTCACTACAGCCACGCCCGATGCCAGGGCACCGTAGTTGCCGTCGGCGTCAAAGGTGACATCCACGTACTTTTGCCACACAGCCCACAGGCCTATATCCATCCGCAAATTATCAGGGGGCTCCTCCTCAGACACAGGCGCTTCTTCGTCTGCGCCGCCCTTATATGCTATCTTTCCCGAAACTGCGTCATCTTCACTCGCTGCCCATCCCTGGAAATGGTACCCTTCCGGCTCGGGCGTCGGGCTGTAGGCATCGTAGCCGATGATATAGAAATCCTGCCCCTGCCCGACGTACTGCTTGATATTGCCAGGATCTGCCAGAGTGTCCTGGGGATAGTTGATATGGTAGGTGTACACGACGAAGGGCACGGGCTGAGTATAGCTCGCCGTCAACACGATATCCCCGGTCACCATGATCGTCTCCCCGGGATAGTGTATACAATTATTTGAGTCGAGCCATCCGATGAAGTCCTGGTCTTCAGGCGGGGTCAGGGATCCGTCTTTCACAGGATCCAGCACACGCGCTTCAGAGCCGCGCTGATACAAATTGCCGTCAATCGGCACATCGCCGCCCGAAGCCTCGCCTCCCTTATATGTCACTTCGAATGTCTCCGGTTTCCAGTCCGCGTAGACGGAAATGTCTCCCGTCACCGGCAGCTCCGGCGACAGAGGCGCTTTCTCCCCGGGGCCGATGGGAATGACCCAGCCCTGGAATTCACCTTTGTTCGCATAGGTCGTCCCGACGGTATAGTTCACGTTCACGCCTGCAGCGGCAAGCGCGGCTTTGGGGTCGCCGGCATATTCGCCCTGGGCGCGCGTGTATGTCCCGAGCAGATTCGCATTTGCCAGCCCGTCATAGACGAATACCGTATATGGGTCCTGCGTCCACTTTGCATAGAGGATGAGGTCGGAGTCGGGCATGGTCGCCGTAGCGAAGTCAAAGCGCGTCATATAGTCGGCGCTCGTATACCAGCCGTCAAAGATCCATGTCTGATCGCCGTCGCCTTGATGTGTGGGGTCGTTCGGCTTTGAAGCCGCGAGCGAAACCCCCGCATGGAGCCCGGTGATGTCAGGCACATTGTTTCCACCCTGCGAATCGAAGGATATCTTGAATGAGACGCGGTCATAAAACAGGTATTGGTCCGCAAAGGTTGTTTCCGTAGGGGCCCCAAAACCCGTCGCCGTTTTTTTCAGGGCGTTGGACGTCAGATTTTTCATCCCTTTGATCTCTTTCAAAGCGAATGGGGTCCCCGTGCTGTACACCGACTGTGAATAAGTCTCGTCCCTCACGTAATATTTATCTCCATACAGTACGGCACCGGGCGCATTCTTCCCGTCGATCGTTTCAAACATATAGTTGAGGTTGACATTTATCCCCGTGGTGATCCAGTACGCCGTTACCGTCTGGTTCGTACCCGAAGCCGGCAGGAGATCCAGCGACATCGTGATCACCTTTGACACAAAGGTGACGCCCCCGCCCGGCACTTTCCATCCCTGGAAATGCAGGCTTGCGTTCGCCGGCGCGGAAAGCTGCGCAAGCGGAAGGACGGGCCATACGGCTGAGACGTCCTGCTCATACTTCGCATCGAAGCTATATCTGTTTGAATCCCTGTAGACTTGCCCTCCCAGCGTCAATGTAGCGCTTGATGTGGAGCTGTTCGTCCTGTCATACGGCGTGAACGCGAAGTGGTACACCGTGCGCTTGTAGTAGACATTGACGACTGTCGTGCCATTGCCGAGTACGGTTTCGCTGACAGAAGATGCAAAGCCGAATTCGCTCCATGAAGGCGGCTTGACATTTGAACCCGCGACAGCCGCCTTTGCAGCCGTATCCGAAGTGAGCAAGCCCGTCGGGGATCCCGCCAAAGCCGTCCCGGTGAATTTCCCGAAGTAATCGTAGTTGTCGGTATTCGTCCCGGCGTCGCCTGTGATGTTTTTCTTTTCCATCCAGACGACGACCGTATACACGACGTCCTCCGGAGTCCATATGGCGTAGAGCGTAGTGTTCTCATTTATAGCAGTGGCGAAATCAAACGCCCCTGCCTCATCTTTTGCGTCCAGCGACCAGTGATCAAACTCGTAGCCCGGGCGCTCCGGATCATCATCAGGCTTGGCAGCATTCTGCCCCTTGTCCAGCGCCTGGAACGGCTCCTGGCTGCCTTCGGAGACAAAGTAGACCGACACGCCTTCGGTAAGCGACGGCGTGAGAATGAGATCCTTTGTCACTTCAGCAGCAAAATCGTACGAGGCTCCACTATCTTTCCATCCATAATCTTCGCTGTCGTCAAAGCGCATACCTGCCGGTGCCGTGAAAAGGCTCATCTCCACGGCCGTAGGCGCGCTAACCGTCTCATTCGGCTTAACGCGTTTTGTCAGGAAGGTTTCGCCGAAGCCGTTGAGGAAGGTGACGAGATGGTCATCCGTGAACCTCGCGAACAGCTGCAGGTTTCTCGTGACAGGGGCACTGAAATCATAGGGCATGTCATCCTGCGCGTTGAACTCGTACCACCCCATGAAATGTTTGCTATTATCGCCGCTACCCGGGCCCGCATACGCGACCACTCCCGGATTTCGCGCCGTCTCGCCCTCGGCCACAAACTGAATAAGGGCGTCGTAGGCGATAGAGACGCTCCCTGATCCCGGATCGGACCCCCCTCCGTCGGGGGTCATCGTCAGTTGATAAAAAGTGACCTTATAATCAGTCTCCTCAGCCGCCAGAGATTTGTCGGGGCTAAACCCCATAAAGGTTGTCACCGTAAGCGCTATGACGCATATCAGTGAAACGGTACGTGATGTGAAACGCATTTTATTTCCTTTCCCCATTATTGCCTTTACCCCTCAAAGCCCTGACGCCGCACAGGCTCCAATACAACGATACGTTCCGGCCAGGGCCACGTTTTCCCTTCGGCCTTCACCGGACATTTATTGACTATAATGATATCAGCAATCCATTTATTTGTCATTTACTTCTATAATTAATTATTCCCTGTTTGTTTTTATATAATCATAAATTGATGAAATCAATCGCCTTTAATTTCATATAATCATCAACTGATGAAATCGATCGCCAAATATTTACAAATATTTAAGGGCTCTTGAGTTCCAGGTTTCTATGCGTTCAGTTCCCTGGCGATATTGTGTGCGCAGTCGATAAGCGCCGATGTGATGGCAGGCGTTCTCAGTTTAGCGATTTGAATCGACGGTCCGGTGATGCAGATTGCGCCGAAGGGAAGGCCTCTTCCGTCCAAAAGCGCGGCGGCCATGCAGGAGATCCCGAGTTCACACTCCATGTCGTCTATGGCGTAGCCCTGCTGCCTGAATTCCTCAAGCTGGTCATTCAGTTGATCCAAATCGGTAATCGTGTATTCGGTGCACGGAGTGAGTTCACTGGGCAGGCATTGTTTCCTCTTCTCAGGATCCATGTATGCAAGCATTATCTTGCCGGAACTGGTGCAGTACATTTTCTCATTGTTGCCGACGTCCGATACGCGTGCGAAACTGATCAGCCTGTCGGGATATTCCCCGCCGATATAAATCACGTCTTCCATGTGGGGTATCGTGAAAAAGACGGCGCAGCCCGCCAGGTTTGCAAGCTCCTTCATAAACGGGCTGGCGATACGGCTCAGCGAAAACCTGTCGCCGAGAGCCCTGTACAAACGGAATACCCCGGAACCGATGGAATACTTTCCGGTGGGCCCGTCCTGCTCCACATAGTCTGCGGCGACGAGCGTTGAAAGTATATTATGGACATTGCTCTTCGTCAGCCCGAGCCTTTTGCTGATTTCCGTCACGCCCAGCGGCTGTTTTTCAATAAAGCAATCCAGCACTGTGATCGCTTTGTACAAACTCTTGTTTTTCACTCCATCCGGTTGGGTATCGTTCATTTTCACTCCTGTTGGCATATCAAAATCTTTGGTAACTACTCAAGGACCACACTATTAACTGCGAGTGCAACGAGTCTCATCCTAAGTGTTGCGTATTCCGGAACCCTCTGCCGATTTTGTCTTCCTCGCATACATCTGTGTACGCTCCGGGGAGCCAACACTTGGGATGTGACCCGCTTCGCTCACGGTTATCGGCATTGGAACCCGGACTCCATCAAAACTATCGTGACCTTTGAGCAGTAACAATCTTTGTGCAATTTATTCGTAATTATACCAAAAAAGGATTGACAAGCGGGTCAAAAGTATTGTATATGAGTTCCATAATATAAAACTACGTTCTATATTATGGAACTCGCCGATACGGAAACTCCTCTCTCTTCACGTGAATTTTCCGTATCAGCGCGGTTCCCGGTCACATTCTTTTGGCGTTATTCGAGGAAGGAGAGGAGAGGATGGGCAAAATCTCATTGAATACCGGCTATTGCAAATCCTGTGGTTTGTGCATCAGGGCCTGTACCCGGGGAGCTCTGTCAATTTCCGGGAAGACCAACGAAAAAGGCTACCGCGTGATTGCAGCGGACGATATGAAGTGTGTCGGGTGCGGCCTCTGCTACACCGTATGCCCCGACTATGTTTTCACCATTGAAGACCAGACAGGAAGCGAGTGGACGGTATGAAGCAACTGATGAAGGGAAACCACGCTTTGGCAGAAGCGGCTATCAGGGCAGGATGCAGGTTTTTTGCGGGATATCCCATTACGCCGCAATCAGAAATACTCGAATACTTTTCATGGAGGATGCCAGAGGCAGGGGGTTCGTTCGCGCAGACGTCCTCGGAGATCGAAGGCATAAACCAGGTGCTTGGCGCTGCAGCTGCAGGCCAGAGGGCGATTACGAGTTCGTCCGGGCCTGGGTTCACGCTGAAGCAGGAAGGTATTTCTTACATGCAATCGCTTGAGGTCCCCGCAGTGATCGTAGATGTCATGAGATACGGTATCGGGCTCGGCGATATTTTTTATGGCCAGGGGGACTATTTCCAGGCGACAAAAGGCGGAGGCCACGGTGGATACTTGCTTCCGGTCTATGCGCCTTCTTCGGTTCAGGAAAATGCAGACCTGGTAGCCCTCGCGTTCGATACCGCAGAGAAATACAGAAGCCCGGTCATAGTCCTCTCGGATGCCGCCATCGGGCAGATGTGCGGATCGGTCGAACTCCCGGAGATGAAGGAGTTCGACATTGACCGATTCGAATGGGCCCTCAAAGGCCGTGACAGGCACTATCCGCAAGGAAGGACTCTGACAGACCGCATGTATTACGACTTCGGCTACGACGAATATGACAAACACGAGCGCGACAGATACGACGCTATGAAAGAAAATGAGCAGCTCTGGGAAGAGGTGCAGGCGGAGGATGCCGAGGTGATACTGGTCTCCTATGGCATCAGCTCGCGCATCTGCAAAGAAGCGGTCAAGGCGGCCCGTGCTGAAGGCCTCAGGCTCGGGCTGATAAGGGCGATCACAGTCTGGCCCTTTCCGACAAAAGCTTTTCAAAAATACAACGGCAAAGCAAGTGCGTATATGACAGTCGAAATGAGCCAAATGGGGCAGATGGCGGAAGACGCCTTCATAGCGGCACACTGCCAGACCCCGGTCTATTCGATGCCGACCGGCCGCGATGTCGCCGACAGCGAAGACATCATCGCAAACGTAAAGGATATTCTCGCGGGACGGAAGGAGGCTTTCTGACCATGGCAATGACAAAGAAAATACCCGACACGATAAAAGGTGCAAATACATTCTGCCCGGGCTGTGGGCATGGGGTTGTTGTAAGGCTGATAGCGGAGGCACTGGAAGAGCTCGGCCACGCGGACGACGCTATCTGCGCAGTCGCTGTAGGCTGCTCATGCCTCGTCAATGTGGCCCTCGGCATAGACAAGATCGGCTGTCCACATGGGCGCGCGTCGGCCTGTGCCGCCGGCATCAAACGGGTTCGTCCGGGCAACCTTGTATTCTCATATCAAGGGGACGGCGACAGCCTTTCGATCGGCCTTGCGGAGACTGTCTATTCCGCCCAGCGAAACGAAAAATTCACGCAGATCATTGTCAACAACGGAGTGTTTGGGATGACCGGAGGGCAGGCGTCGCCCTGTACCCTGATCGGCCAAAAGACTACAACTACCGTCGATGGGCGTTCAGTCAATATGAGTGGGGTGCCTCTCGATATCATGAAGATGTTCGGGCAGATTGAGAGTGTGGCGTATCTGGCGCGGGGCTCAGTCCATGACGCCCAAAACATACTGAATACAAAGCGGTATATCAAAAAAGCTTTTGAAGCCCAGATGGCAGGTGCAGGGTTCTCCTGCGTTGAGATCCTCTCTCCGTGCCCGACGAACTGGCATATGGAACCCGTCGATTCGATGGAGCGCATAGCCGGTGTTGTCAGCGCTTATTATCCCATCGGCGAAATCGTGACGGGAGGTGGACTGAATGCATAAAGAATTTGTTTTTGCAGGATTTGGCGGACAGGGGGTGCTGACTGCAGGCATGGTCCTCGCTTATACAGGCGCGGCGAAGGATTATGACGTCACGTGGATACCTTCATACGGTACAGAAATGCGCGGCGGCACAGCAAATTGCACAGTGAAGCTCAGCGATGAAGAAATCGCAAATCCGTTTTATAAGCGTCCAGACATCCTTGTCGCTATGAATAAACCGTCGCTTTTGAAGTTCATGGATTCGGTGAAGAAAGGAGGGAGCATTATCGTAAACAGCACCATCATCCATGAGATGCCGGAAGTGGAAGGCGTCGATATCCATATGGTTCCGGTAAGTGATATCGCGGCAGGCCTCGGCAATGCGAGGAGCGCAAATCTATGCGCGCTCGGAGCTGCGGTCGCAGTAGCCGAAGACATCATATCTATTGACGACGCAGCAGACGGTATCAGCGGCTATTTCACGAAAATAAAAGATAACGGAAGCAACATTGCCGTCCTTAAAGCGGGCTACGCCGCCGTAAAGCAGCCGTCCGCCGACGTATAGCATTGAAGCTTTCCACGGTATGAAGGAGGTGGTCATGAATATCAGATTCGCAAACAGAGTCGCAGCAATGCAGGCATCCGAAGTGAGGGAGGCATACAAGATAGCTTATCTCCCCGGGATGATCACATTTGGCAGCGGTTCCCCGGACCCGGCGACATTTCCCATGGAAGAACTGAAACGCTCCGCCGACAGGGTCCTCGGAAAGTTCGGGCCTCTGTCGATCCAGTACTACATGACTGAGGGGAGATACGAACTCAGGGAGAAAATCGCCGCGCGTATGAAATCGAAAAAGAATATAGACGTTACAGCAGACGATATAGCCATCCTGAGCGGCGGACAGCAAGGCCTTGATCTCGCAGCCCGCCTGTTCGTAGACGAGGGTGATACGGTGATTTTTGAAAACCCGACATATCAAGGCGCACGGGAAGCTTTCAAAGCGTATTGCCCAACGGTCAAAGGCGTGGCGACCGATGATGAAGGCATTGTCCCTGAAGCGCTTCACAAAATACTTTTGGGCGACAGCAGCGTGAAACTCATCTACGTGATCCCCGATTTCCAAAACCCGACCGGCCGCAGGTGGTCCGTTGCCCGCAGGAAGGCGATCATCGATGTTGTCCGGGATTTCGATGTCATAATCCTGGAAGACGACCCTTACGGGGATTTGGCGTTTGACGGATCGCAGCTGCCTCCGCTCAAGTCATACGACGACACGGGAAAGGTCGTCTACCTTGGCTCATTTTCAAAAATTATCTCCCCTGGCTTCAGGGTCTCGTGGGTCTCAGCAATCCCAAGGATCCTGGATAAATTCGTTATAGCGAAACAGGGAGCGGATTTGCAGACATCTACTTTGTGCCAACTGGTCATAGACGACTACATAAGCCACAATGACCTGGAAGCGCACATCGCCGAAGTGCGGAAGGTGTACGAAAAAAGATGCTCTCTCATGCTTGGTGCCATACGCAAAGAATTTCCACCGGAAGTGAAGGTGAACGAACCCAAAGGGGGATTGTTCATCTGGGGCGAGCTGCCGGATTTCATTGACGGCTCAGAGCTGTTCCGAAAGTGCGCGGACAATTTGGTCACGTACATCAACGGCAACCCTTTCTTTGTCGAACCGGATCACGTGAACGCGTTCAGGCTGAGCTATTCACAAGCCCCCGAAGGCCAGATCCATGAAGGTATCAGACGGATGGCGAAAACGCTTAAAGCTTATTTGTAAGTGCTCTTTCAAATTACTTCAACAGTATTAAAATGAGGTGAAAAATGAATATCAAAAAATTCCTCGCGCTCGTAGGGCTCGGCTGGGGCGGTGGTTCCATATACGTCATGCCTTACATAAAGTACGTGTTCTATGATCAGCAACTCGAAATTATGAATATCAACAATACGCAGTCAGGCATGCTCGTCACCGCATACGCGCTCGTGGCGATTTGCATAATGATACCGGGCGGTGCAGTACTTGACCGGATCAAGCCGAAGACGGCTATCCTCGCGTCGCTTGCGGCGACCACCCTGCTCTCGCTTCTCTATACGCTTACCCTCGACTTCAGGATCGCTATCGCGATTTGGATAGGGTTTGGCTTCAGCTGCGGGTTCGTGTACTGGCCGGCGATCAACAAAGCCCTCGCCACTGTAGGGACCGCCAGGGAGTATGGCCGCATGTTCGGGACATACTATCTGTTCAACGGTGTCTTTGCGGCGGTGATCGAAGCTGTTGCCCTTTACATGTCCACGCAGTTCGGCGATGCCAGGACGAATTTCTTCTGGGCCATGATGGTCTGCACACTTGGTTCCGCTGTCGGTTTCCTGCTGGTGCTTCTGCTATACAAAGACAATATCAGCGGAGAAGAAGTAGCGAGAAGCGAAGACGACAAATTCAAGCTTACCGACGTCACGAAAGCGCTCAAGTCCCCGACGACATGGATGTTTGCGATCATTTGCTTCTGCGCCTACACAGTCTATTCAAGCATATCCTATTTCACGCCGTATCTGACGGCGGTGCACGGGGTGACACCTGAGACATCCGGTGTATTCGCAGTGATCCGCTCCTATCTCTTCAACGCTCTCGCCTTATGCGGCGGGCTTATCGCGGACAAAATACTGCACTCGACATGCAGGTGGTTCCTTATCACCTACTCGATAGCGCTTTGCTTCATAGTGGGCCTGTTCCTCCTGCCTGACAGCATCACTCCGATAGGCGCGGGCATATACACTCTCGCTCCGGCAGCTGTGATCATGTGCATCTACGGCATCAGGTACACGGTCATGCGCGAACTCGACATCCCGAAGAAGATCATGGGCACAGTGATCGGCTGCTCAGCGACAGTCAGTTGGACGCCGGACCTCTTCATGCATTCGATGTACGGTTCCTGGCTCGACAAGTACGGCGTTGGCGGATACTCGATGATATTCACATATATGATCATCTGCGCGGTGATCCTCCTGGCCACAGTCACGGTCGCGTACAGAAGGGCAAAGAGGCTTGGCATCTACGAAAAGCTGAAGGGGTCCGCCGCATAGAGGGAAAGGCGAGGCCTTCCGTCCGAAACAGTATTTTGTCGGAGCAATAATCAAGTTCATGCATACGCAGGAGATTGGCAGCCTTAGCCTCGCTTGCAGCGACTCCGCTTCGTGCTACTGTGTGCGCACTCACTCCGCGCAGACGGCGCGAGGCTAAGGCTGCCAATCTCCGACGCAATTACGATACGAAGCCAAGCAAATCCTGAAAAGTTTGCAAGGATTTTCCGCATGTGTGAACATAATCAATTTCAATTGTTCGGTCGCATGCAGCGCTTTGAGTCCGCACCGTGTGCGGTCTGTACAAACATCACCATTTTTATACAGGGAGGTCGGTTATGAATACATTTGATATTTCTATAATAGTCATATACTTCGTAGCCATGGTCGCTATAGGGGTATACGCCGGCAAAAGGCAACAGGGGATGGACGACTACTTCCTGGGTGGCCGAAATATGGGCGCCGTTACGCTGGCGACCCTGTGGATGGCCGGATGGATAGGAGGCACCTCAGTCGTCGGCACTGCGTCAAACGGCTACTCGATGGGAATCACAGCCGTCTGGTACGTCTTCAGCATCGCGGTCGGCCTGGTCGTTTTCGGAACCGTCATGACGAAGCCGGTAAAACTCATCAGCGACAAGCTGAACAATATCACTATACCTGATTTCATGGAGTCGAGGTACGATACGAAAGTGCGCATCGTGACCTCATTTTGCATCATCTGCGCGATGATCGGGTTTACCGCATCGCAATTCACTGCGGGGGCGTCGATCCTGAATGTCCTGACCGGTTGGGATCCGGGCAAATGCTACTTGATGGCCGGAGTGGTCATCACAGTTTATGTAGCTGCCGGAGGCCTTCTTGCCGTCACCTACACCGACTGGATCCAAATGATACTTCTGCTCGCAGGCGTCACGGTGATCGGTATCCCGCTTACTGCCGCAGCACTGAACGACACCGGGAGTTCCCTCGCTACTGCGCTTCCCCCGGAATACTTCGATATCGGGAGGAGAGGCTGGGGAGAGATCCTGACGCTTACGGTCTCTTCGGGGATATCTTTTTTCACAATGATGGACAGCTACACGCGCATCGTTTCCGCGAAAAGCGCAAAAGCTGCGAGGAACGGGACCTTTCTTGCCGCTATCGCGGTGGTTATCATCGCGCTTAGCTGCACTTATATCGGTATGGCGGCAAAGGCCATACTCCCCTCATCCGAAATGGCGGCAAACAACAACGCATTGGCAGCGATGGTCGTGGAGGTCTTCCCTCACGGTGTCAAGGCTCTCGTATTGGTAGGTGTACTGTGCGCTATCATGTCGACGGCGGACATCTCCATAGTCATAGCTTCCACAAGCGGGACCAAAGACATCTACATGCGGTTCATCAACCCTGAAGCGAAGGAGAAAAATGTAGTACTGCTCGGCCTGGCCATCTCCCTGGTCGTCGGGCTGCTCGGCGGGCTGCTCGGGTGGTACATAAACGATGTGATCAGCATCCTCATGCTAACGTTTACGATTCAGTCCGCAGGATTGTTCCTGCCTATCATCTGCGCTTTTTTCTGGAAGAGAGCGAGCGCAAACGCCGCATTTGTCAGCATGGTTTCAGCCGCTACCATAATCATATTCTGGTTTATCGGCGGGATGGTGAGCGATGCGGCCATATTCGACGTGAGGGCTTTATGGCCGGCAATGGGCGTATCGGGGATCCTGTTCGTGATACTCAGCGTTTCTCACAAAAAGACTGCTGAGGAAGAGGAAAAAGCTGAACTGTTTTACGCAGCTACGAAAAGGCAGGAGGTCAGGTAAGGCGAAAGAACTGATATAGAGCAGATTTTTCATGGCTATTTGTACTCGCAGCTTGCTGCGATATGGAGGAGCAATAATATGAACGACAAGGAACTCAGCGGCAAGGTCATCGAATTTCGCCGCCACCTTCACAGGATACCTGAACTCGGCAACAAATTGCCGAAGACAAGGGCTTTTCTCGAGACGTATCTGGAGACGCTCGACTGCGAGCTAAAGGATTTTGGCACTGAAGGCTTCACCGCCTGGTTTGAGTGTGCGGAGGACAATGCCGCGCCTTGCCTCGCCTTTCGCACGGATATGGACGCGCTTCCAATGGAGGAAGCCACCGGCCTCGAATTCGCATCCGAACACTCGGGGTGTATGCATGCGTGCGGCCACGACGGGCATATGAGCATCTTGCTAGGCCTTGCCTCGTGGATAAATGAGAATATGGGCAAGCTCCCGAAAAATGTCCTCCTTATTTTCCAGGCGGCTGAGGAAACGGTGGGAGGCGCGATGGATCTGATTGCAGAGGGCGTTTTCGAAGAACACAGGCCTGAACGTATTTATGGGCTTCATCTGTGGCCGGGCTATCCATTGAACGTGATAGCCTCAAAGCCCGGAGGGCTGATGGCGGGCGCCTGCCTGCCACGAGTGGCCGTCAAAGGGCGATCAGTACATATCGCAAACTACCGAGAGGGACGCGATGCGCTCTATGCGGCGATCCTGTTCATAAACAGGGCTTATGCCTGGGGGCAGGAAGTCCAGGGCGAAATCCCTCACCTGCTTCGCTTCGGCGTATTCAACAGTGGCGTGGCCAGCAATGTGGTCGCCGGTTCAGCGTTCCTTGAAGGAAGTATCCGCTCATACGCCGCAGAAACCGTCGATATCGTAAAAGACAGGATGAAACGCATAGCGGAGGAAATCGAAAAAGAAACCGGCGTCTCTTTTGATTTATCCTTCGATGTCGGATATCCTCCCGTTCTCAATGATCCTGAAATCTATGAAGAAGCAAAAACAAAACTAATAGCCGGCGGCTTCGATTGGCTTGAAGTGACGGAACCCGCTCTGTACGTAGAGGATTTCGCGTTTTATCAACAGGAAGTCCCGGGAGTTTTCTTTCATCTCGGGACCGGAGTCGACGCGGAACTCCACTCTACCGACTATACGATTGACGAAGACGCGCTGCTTACCGGAGTGAGGCTTTTCCGCTCACTCATTTTTTGACAGTACGCATCGCGCCATTGGCAGAGGAAGACCATGAGGCAAGAAGGCGAACAGCCCCGCCGGATTGGCTTTGCCTTTGGATCCGGAGGGCGCGGTGGTGGGACCAGGCTGCCCCGCTACCGCGCAGCGACGAGATTGGACTTGTATGAGCAGTGACACTATTACCCCGGCACTTTATTCCTGCTATTTGCTGCCGGGGCAATAACATCTAAAGAGAGGAGAACATTATGAAATTTGTATTGACGGACGTCGTCGGAAGCACGGCGAAAAACGAGCAGATTCTGAAAATGTTGCCGGACGGCGCTGAAGTCGCCTGCGTGTATCAGGATCCGGACGACACTGCTTCGTTTCTAAAAGAGATCGAAAGCGCGGACGCGATAATCAATGTCTACGCAAAATTTGGCAAAGAAGAAATAGATCATCTGAAGGCCTGCAAAGTCATCTCGTTTCGTTCAACTGCGTTCAGCAGTGTCGACATCGACTATGCGGCGGAAAAAGGCATTGCTGTCTGTAACGTAAACGAGTATTGCACTCAGGAGGTATCCGACCACGCCATCATGTTCATGCTTGCATTGCAGAAAGGGTTGATGTACCACGAAAAATCCATCCAGAAAGACAAGGAGTGGAAATGGAATGCTGCTCCTGGCGTACGCCGCATTGAGGGACAGACGCTCGGGATATTTGGGCTTGGCAAAATCGGACAGGCGGTAGCCCGGAAAGCTCAGGCGCTCGGAATGAAAGTCATCGCATACGACCCCTACCTGCCGCAAAGCGTTGCGGCAGATATGGGAGTGGAGCTTACGCTGACAGATATCGACTGGGTGCTTGCAAACTCGGATGTCATCACCATACACATGAATCTCACAAGCGAGAACAGCGCTTTTTTCGATCTTTCAAAATTTGAAAAGATGATAAAGAATCCGTTCATCATAAACGTCGCGAGAGGGCCGATGATAGACGAGGAGGATCTGGCGAAAGCTCTCGATCTCGGGCTTGTCCGCGGTGCAGGGCTGGATGTCCTTGAATCCGAGAACCCCGGCCTCACGAAATGCCCGCTGCTCGGAAGGCCCAACGTGATCCTCACCGCACACGGCGCGTTCTTTTCGCATGAATCAGTAGCGGCCCTGGGGCGGGTTGCGGCCGAAAACGCGATAGCTTGTCTGGAGGGCAGATACAAGGATGCCGGCAGGGTCGTCAACGGTGTAGGGCTTTAGGGACTGTTTGGAAATAACCTGTACAGGTTATTTCCAAACAGTCACCCTTAGTGACACAGTCGCTGATAATGAAGACAAAGGTGGAAATGAAAATGGAACAAAGTGTGAAAAACCTTTCACTCGCCGCAGCCGGGAGTGAAACGACTAACATCCCATGCGATAAGCAGAAATGAGGCAAAATATGGAAGAAAGAAGATTGCCCCTTGAAGGATTGAAGGCGCTTGAGTTGTCTACGGTGGTAGCCGCGCCAACCACTGCCAGGATGCTCGCTTCCTATGGCGCAGACGTGATAAAAGTCGAAGCGCTTTCCGGCGACAATCAACGGATGGCAGGTTTCAGCAGGAATGTACCTGTTGAAGACCATAAGAACCCAATGTTCACCATTCATAACAGCAACAAACGGTTGACAGCAATAGATATCAAGTCCGATGAAGGCCGGTCAATTTTTCTCAAATTGATGGGGGATGCAGATATTTTTATAAGCAATGTCAGAGAAAATTCGCTGAGGAAAATAAGCCTCGACTATGAATCGATAAAGGGCGTGTTTCCCGGATTGATTTACGCACAGCTTTACGGCTATGGGCCAAAGGGCCCGGCTTCGGGCGACCCGGGGTTTGACAGCACTGCATTCTGGATGAGATCAGGGCCGCAGGCCGACTGGACAGTTGCGGGAGAGCATCCCTTCTATCCTGCCTACGCATTTGGGGATATGTCTACAAGCTCAGTCCTGCTCGCCGGTATTTTGATGGCGCTGTACGCCCGCGAGCATACCGGCCTCGGCACGATGGTAAACACGTCATTGTTCGCAAGCGGTATCTGGTGCAACGCTTCGGGAATCGTCTCCACACAGTTCGGAAAAAAACACCTGAACCCCGACTATCTGCATCCCGTTGACCCCTTTGACACATTCTATGAGTGCAGCGACGGCAACTGGATAGCGGTCTACTGCAACGACTACGCCAAAGACCGCCGCAAGTTCGCCGGACATCTCGGGATTGAAGATATCCTTGATGATGCGCGGTGGGACTCTGGGCCGGCATTGGAAGAAAGCGGATTTATGGAAAAAGCCGTCGCGAGGGTGGCTGCGATATTCAAGGCCAGAAGCGCTTTCGAATGGCGGGATCAATTGAGCGTAGACAATATTTCCTGCGAAGTGATGAGGCGGACCTGCGATGTGGTCCGCGACGAGCAAGCCCTTGCAAACGGCTATGTCGAGGACGTTGAGTTCGCAGGCGGAGTCAAAGCGGCCATGCCAAGCCCACCGATACATTTTTCAGCTTACGGGCGCGAACCATATGAAACGACCGGAAAGATAGGTGAACATACAGATGCCATCCTTTTTGAACTTGGATACAACACCGGGCAGATTGCCGGGCTGCGGGAAAAAGGAGTGGTCAAATAAGGCTTTGCTATTGAGTGTTGACCAAATGTTCAGGAAAAATCCTGCAGATGTGTGAACATTAACAGGACATTCAAATCTCGATCATGGTATTTGAATATTTCTGTTAGTTTTGCGATAAACAGGGTAAAATACCAGTAGGATTTGGCAATGAACTGAACAGTTCCATGCCGAGCCACAATGGAAAATCAAAGTCTATTTAAGTTAAAGGCATAGCAGGGAAGGAGAAAAATAATGCGAGCGATTGGAATGACGGAATCCGTAAAATGGGGGGGGGCAATCCTCTAAAATAAATTCAAATGATCTCGCCAGGAGATATAGCGGCAACGACGAAACGGCGGACACGCATACTACTCGCGTGTCTTTCTTGCAGTCTGGGGCAGGCAACGCGAAGGGCGTGAGAAGAGGCAGGAGCAAGCCCGGTTTCACACTCGTCGAGGTCATAGTAGTAATAGTCATCATCGCAATACTCGCCGCCATAGGCGTACCGGCGCTGACGGGGTATATAGACAAGGCGCAAGACAGGAAATGGATCGCAGAGGCGCGCAATTATCTAGTGGCGGGCCACACGGTAATTGACGAAGCCTATGCCGATGGAGAATTTCGCTTCAACAGCGAATACCCTGAAACCAATACAGGCAACACGTACCTTGATGATTATATTTCTGAAGGCGATAATGTAAATGAATACTTGCGCTGTTTCGAATTGGATAGACTTGGAACGTTTGCTTATGATGACTCTGAAGGATTTTACAATAGGGTTGCCGCTTTGCTGGGAGAAGAGACTCGAGAGGAGCTTTCAAACAGGGATGAGGGTGATAATCCATATACCTGGACATTTTATTTTATTGGCTCACCGAACTCCACCGCGATCAACGCAGATGGAGGCTTGTTATTTGTCTATTTGGAAGAAGAGACTGTCGTGGTTACATACAAAATAGACAAGGTGGATTCTTCAAAAAAGAGCGTCTACAATGGTGCGTTGGATAATAGCGCCTACGATCCTGATGCCGGATATAAAGTCTATCATAACCCGCTGGATTGACGCTTGGAAACACCATATAGCAAAGCGCATGGATATAAGCGCTTCACAAGCCAGCCACTATAAAAAGAGGCTTATAGTACAAGGCGTTATCGCTGAACGGGGCAGAGGGCTGGTGGAGTTCGCAATGCCCATGCTGAAAGAGGTACTCTCAGAGACGCTCGGCCAGGATACGCGGACAGACACTTGAAAAAGTATAGTAAAAACCCTTGAAAATCTCGAAACCTTTCGCCCTCTTATCCGGGTAATATTTTCTATCGTGATATATATGAAGTTGAGAGATAACAGATGGATGATAGCTCT
>JAISAW010000012.1 GCA_031266515.1 Eubacteriales Family XIII. Incertae Sedis bacterium | reverse complement strand
GTGATCGTGCTGACATGGCCGGGGCACAGGAAGGCGTCGACGTCCTCGCCGGACGCGCATATCCATTCGATGGCGGCGATAGCCGACTTCAGGGAAGTGATCAATTTGATATTCCGCAGCCCTTTTTGCTCCGCCTCTTCGAGAAGCAGGGCATAGGCAGGGGCCGTGGTCTCAAATCCGACCGCAGCTACCACGATGGTTTTTTCGGGAAAACCCTGTGCTGCTTTCACCGCTTCGAAAGGCGAATAGACCATCCTCACATTTCCGCCTGAAGCACCAAGCTCGGAGAGCGTATACCTTTCGGCCCCGCCGGGGACTTTGAGCATATCGCCAAAGCATAAAAGGATGTGCTTTGGCGACTCAGCTATCTCAATACATTTGTCTATATAGGAGGGCGGCGTGACGCAGACCGGGCAGCCGGGGCCGGAAATAAGTTTCACGTCATCCGGCAATATACTGCGTAGCCCGCTGCGATAAATAGCCGCAGTATGCGTACCGCAGACTTCCATGATGCGAAGAGGCTTGCCTCCCCGCCCTGTCTTTTTAGTGTTTTTGGTTTCTTTAGCCATCGTCTGCCGCTTGGACTGTCATTGCCACATTTTTTTCACTGCCATTATCTTCAAGACACAAAAAGAACCGTCTCCGCTGTGTCCCATTGCCTGTACGACAAAAAAGGAACCGTCCCCGCTGTGTCTTCCAACGCTTTACCATAACCACATTCATTTTCCGGAAGCGGATTTTTGCTTACTTTGTCAATAGCCTTCAGTACGATCACTCGCACTGAGCCGTCCAACTTGTCGAGGTCGTCCTGAGCTTCAGCGAGGTACTCGACGGAAAATCTCTTTTCTAAGCTCACTCGAACTCCACTTCCTCTTCATTGCCAAGATCTGAAACAGTGAGCCCGTAGCGCTTTAGCACATCTGCGTGGGAGGCCGTGGGTTTTTCTTTATTTCGTTCAAGTCGCGCTAATGCCTCGGCAAGCAGGATCTTGTCATCCTCCAACTCAGTGAAGTGGCGGTACACATCCGGCGCAATGATGACTGCCTCTGGCTTGTTATGCTTGACCACGATAATGGGAGAATGCTTCGCCCGGTCGAATATTCTGGCTGATTGCCCGCGCCCGAAATCGCTTATAGGCACGATACTGTCCAACATGCTCGTAATGTCCATTATTACATAGCCTCTCTTTCACTATGGAAAATCTGCTTTGATCAGCGTTTCACCGCCGACTCATTGATAGTAACAGATATCTCGATCAAGTGCAAATAGTTAGCTATATTTAAGTGTCAATATTCGCTTTAATTTATTTTAATATTCACTTCTCTGAAAATTGCTTCTGCAACTATAAAAGAATTATCACAAATCCCCGAAAAGTGACGATATAATACGTCATTGGATTATCACGGAAGGACAAGGGGACGACATGGGTTTCAAAATTTATGGTCACGCCTGCAGCCGCAAGCTGCTTATGAACGATTCAGGCAAATACCGGGAGCTTACCATGCCAGGCGGGAGTCAGCTGCTTGCCCGGCTTCTTGGCGTGGAAAACGGCGATGCGGAAGCGGCCGCCACCGAATATATCCAGCTCATAAAGGACGGCAGCTCCTGTTCCTTCGGGGCTTCCCTCGGATTGACGGGGGAAATCAGCGAAACCGTTACGGGCGACGGAGAAAACATCATAGTCTTTGACGAGGGCTACGGGATCGCGGAAATCGCGAACGATATCCAGGCGGATAAAAAAATTCTCTGGGCTTCCGAAAAGCGTTTGCCATCCGAAGGGGTATGGGAGAATATCAAGGGAAACGCCTTCCTTGTGCTCGACGCGGATGTCCTCAGATCAAACGGCGCGCTTATCAGCAAGCAGGTGTCATGGGAGCGAACCGCGACGGATCTGCTGTGGCAGCTCAAAAACAACTCGAAGTTTGCCGGGCTGTTTGGGGCAAAGTACATATTTATCGTATTTGCGGAGGAAGCGGGAGTGTTGCTGCGAGGCGACCGGTCTGAGTTCTCAGCGCGCCTTTGGCTGCGTGACGGCAGGCCTGAAGGCACCTTGAAAGCGGAACATCCGGGAAATATCCCAGATGTATGGACAGTGAAAGCCGCTCACGCCGCCGGAGAATGGTTTCTTGCCGGACGCGATGAGGATAAATTTTTTGATGACTTTGACGCGATCGGGGCGCTCGATCCCGCTGCCCGCCTGCAGGAGACAGGATACGGCATTTGCGATATAGAAAGCGGGGATTTCAGCGGCTGGCTCGCCCATGAGCCTCGAAGCTCGCTCGCCGTATTCGATATCCCCGAACCCGTGGACAAACAGGCCGCCGATCCCGGGTATTGGTGTATAGGGCAGAGCTTCCAAAACCTGAAACTCTACGATCTGGCAATGAACTACGTCAAGTACGGGCGGAAAGTGATTGATGGGATTCCAAAATTTCAGAGCGGCGGGCTTATCACCGTCGATCGCAGGGAGATAGAGGCGTTTCAAAATATAAAGAATTTAATCGCTGAGTACGTGAGCAGAAAGAACCCCAGGAACCCTCTTTCGATCGCGGTATTCGGCGCTCCCGGCAGCGGAAAATCCTTCGGCGTAAAGCAAATCGCCAAAGCGCTCGGCAGAGACCTGATAGAACCTGTCGAAATCAACGTATCCCAGCTGACCGGCGCAGGCGACTTGAGCGCGGCTTTCCATCAGGTGCGGGACATCGTGCTGAAAGGCAAATTGCCGCTCGTCTTTTTTGACGAGTTCGATTCCGATGGCCTGCAATGGCTGAAATCCTTTCTTGCGCCTATGCAGGACGGGGAGTTCAGGGATGAAAACGGGGTCCACCCCATCGGCAAGTGCATCTTTGTATTTGCGGGCGGCACGGCGGTGAGCTTTGACGACTTCGTCTCACCGATCACTATGAAACGCAGCGATGGGATCCCTGAAAGCGAGGCGGAGGAGAGCGAGCCCCACGCCAAAACGACGGAAGAAAAAACCGGATACGCAGAATTCAAAAGCGTGAAAGCACCCGACTTCGTCAGCAGGCTGCGTGGGACGATCGATATACTTGGCCCGAACCAAGCGCAGGGCGGAAACGAGCAGGGCTTCATTCTGAGGCGGGCGCTCCTTCTGCGCAGTTTCCTCGAAGACAAAAAAAGAAAGTTGACAGACGGAGAAGGGGTGGCCCTCGTCAGTGACGACATCCTTAGAGCCATGCTCCTGATAGAAAAATACGAGCACGGCGCGAGGTCTATGGAAGCGATCCTCGATATGAGCCGCATGGAAGGCGCATCCTTCGAGCCGGTTTCCCTGCCGTTTTACACGCAGATGAAAATCCATGTCGATGCGGACGCTTTCATCCGGCTTGTGCTGAAGGATGTCATCTTGAACGGCTATCTGGAAGAACTCGCCGAGACGATACACGAGGATTTTCGCGCCAACCAAAAAAAGCGCGGCCTTAGCATAAACAAAAATGTCGATTTGCCGTGGGCTGAGCTTTCGGAGCAATATAAAAACGATAACCGGTGGCAGGCCGAAGATATTCCGGGCAAGCTCGCCCTCATAGACTGCGCCTTTGATCTCGGCGACGCCCCTTATCCGACTGTGTATGACTTCACAGAGGACGAAGCGACGCTGCTCGCAGAGAGGGAGCACGCCCGCTGGATGAAAGGCAAGGAGGCAGCCGGCTGGAAGCCAGGCCCTGTCCGCGACGATGAAAAGAAAATCCACAACCTTCTCGTCCCATTTGAGAAGTTGCCGCCGGACGAAAAACAAAAAGATATCGATGTGGCGAAGAACATCTTTGCCCTGCTGAAAAAAGCCGGGCTCCGGGTTTACCGCGTGGTATGACAGGACAAGCCGATGAACCTCTCGCAAAGACAGATCGAATCCATCGCAAAAGCGATACACGACGATTACCGCAGATGCCATCCCGAAGGTGTCCATAACGTGCCATGGGAAGAATTGACGGAGGATATCAGGAAAGCAAACCGCGACCAGGCGGTGCATATCGGCGAATATGCGAAACTTCTCGGCCTCCTGGCCGATGATGGCGGCAGATCAAAAGGTGCCTCTGGGAAATTGACCGGCCTGCAAATTGAAACCGCAGCGAAAGCCATTCACGAAGTCTGGGCGAAGAGCAAAGCGGCCGCCGGCTGGATATATGGGGCATCGAGAGACGACGGGAATAAAATACACCCGATGTTGATCCCGTATGAAGATCTGCCCGAAGCCGAGAAAGAAAAGGACAGAGAGATCGCGAGGAATATCGTACCCCTGCTCAGCGCCGCGGGAATTTCCGCCACTGACGGCGGCTAAAAGCGGAGCAAAATTTAAGGGTTTAAAAGAAAGAGGATATAGAGGGTATAAAAGAAGGAGGCGGCGGAATGCAGCTATCATCAATTGTCTTTTGCACGGATGGTTCGTCGGACTTTGACGAACTCTATTCAACGCTTACCTGGCGCAACGAGGGTATCCCTCTGAAAACGGCGCTCTGTGATGAAATGGCCCAGTATCTGGAGAGCGTATCCCCCTCGGGCGTGATACTCCCCATCACTGAGAGGATGATCGAAAACGCGTCTTTCGGGGAATGCGTGAAGGCGATCACGGAGTATATGAACGCTGCGACCGGCACTTCTTTTCGCTGCTTCGTCTATCCCGTTTCGATTTCATATGACCTCTTTCTTGAAGCCTGCGAAGGCAAGTCAGATGCCATCCATCTGAACGAGGGACTCGCACTGATTCAGGAAAATATCCACCATGCCCCTTTCGGCGGGCCTGACGACCTCTTCAAAGAGGTAGCCCGGTTCGAGGCAAATGCCGGCAACGTCAGGAACTACTATTCCGCGGTACACCTGAAACTGGACCTGCAAACAGTAATCGGCAACTTGATGCAGGTGGCGGCGGTCGCCTCGCATATCATCACCGTCGTCCTGGGATTGCTGTTTCTTGAAAAATTCTGCGCTAAAATTTTTCCCTCGATCTTACTGCCCCTGCACGACAGGGCCATGGCTTTGCTCGACACCAAATATCTGCCCATCATAATGCTGGCCTTTGCCATATGCCTGATATTTTGCGTCACGAATATCCTGTACTGGTTCAAAGGCGGATCCGGAGAATTGGCAAACCGCGTGGGGACCGGCGGAGCGGCGAAGGCGGTTTTCGCATATTGCTACCTGCTGCCGATCCCGATAATTTCATTTTTTTACCTGATCTACAAGGAGCATTGGCGCCTCCTGCTGCTATGCATAGCGGCGGGTATCGTAGTCGATGTACTGAGGCGCTGCCGGTACTCGGTAAAACGCGGACGGATCGCGCTGAGCAGGGTAGGAAACAACTACGACGACCGGGTGGATCCGCGGCTTCTGAAAGTACGGAGCCGTTTCGTCGGCGCGCCGTACAGGGTCCCATGGCTGACGCGCGAAAGAAAGCCCGTGTTTATCAGCTACACCCACTCGTCGAAGTGGTCGTCAAACACCGCGAGCGACTTGTATGACGAGCTCACAAAGCACGGCCTCCCCTGTTTTTTGGACAAACACGATATCATGCGCGGCTCGTCATGGCACAAACGCCTCATTGAGAAAATGGGCGAAGCCTCGCAGATAATCTGCCTTGTGGATGATATCAGCATTGACAAGGCATGGCCTGCGGAGGAATTGCAAACGGCGCTGAAGCTTCGTAGAATATCCGGCGACCCCACCATCTACCTGCTCGTGAAGCAGGGCCTGCGGACAGCGGAGCTGAAAAAGACAACTATATTTGAAGAAGTCCTGAACAAGGCGGGAGACCTCGAAGAAATAGCCGTCGTCCTGAAAGAGACAGGCGATTCCGCATCATTGATGGCGTCAAACCTGAAGCAGGGGCACGATCAGGCCAACAGCCTGTTCGGATACACTGGTTCGGTCGTTTTGGACAATCTCATACGCAGGCCTTTCAATGTCCTGACCCTGACGTGCATCTCAATCCTTTGGCTGCCTTTGCTCATCGCCGGCGCCGTCAACTGGAGGCTTCACTTTTTTGAGGATATGCTGGAGCACGGAGGGACGCCGGTGTGGATATGCCTCGTTGCCGCCTGTTATGTCTGCGTAGTATGCCTGATCGACGTAGTCGTGAGGCCATATATGTACAACCCCGGAACCGAGGAAAAATCAGCGCTCTCCGGGCGATTCCCCGCCCTGGCAGCGGCTTTTATTTCCGGTTGGGTGCTGTCCCTCTGCGTTCAATCGATACAGATAGACTACACTCTGGGGCTTTTTATATTTATCGCGGTAGGAATAGCAGGGTGCAGTATCAGCGCCTGTCATGAAAACATGCTGCGAAACGGCACCATACGCTACGGGAACGAATACTGACAGGGAGGTAAGGAAAATGGCAAGATTTTGGGCTAAGTTTCTTGAAAAACAGATGGCTGGAAAAAATGAGGGGTTCGCGGCGTTCCGCCAGGCAAAGGATATCTACTTTGCTTTCACCAAAGCCCATGGCGAAGCATACGGCATAGGAAAGGGCGACGAGAGCCTCATGCGCGCGTATGAACTCTACCAAAAGTCGGCGGGCATAGCGCAGGAAGAAGAGAGGTACAGGGATGTCGCCACCACCAATACCGAACTCGGGAAGATATCCGAGCTGCTTGGCGACTACCGCAAATCCGTGGAGCATCGCCGAAAAGCCATAGAGCTGTTTGAGTCGCTGCCGCAGCTGAACAAATCCGACCTCGAAGTGCTCAGGGATTCTTACATGTTCCTGGCCCTGAGCCTTTATCGGTGCGATGAGTTCAAGGAGTCAAAGGACATCGCCGAAAAAGGGCTTGAAAAATACCGTGCGGCGAGGGACTCATACGGCATAAGAGCCCTTACTGACCTGGTAGAAAAAATCGAAACCGAACAAGGGCTGTAGGGCATTATTTTTGTCCCACTTTATTTTTACACCAAACTTTGCCCCTGTCACCTGCTTCGCATATTTACGACAAAAAGCAGACAAAAAGGGGACGGTTCGACAAAAAGGGGACGGTTCTATTTTGTCTCGCAGGGCTCGCGAGACAAAATAGAACCGTCCCCTTTTTGTCTTGTCGCTTTTTGTCTTTGTCAGAACCGTCCCCGCTGCGTCTTTATTGCTTCATTCCTTTTCGCTGTCGTCGTTTATAACAAAGAAAGATGCTCAGCATTCCAAGTGCGGAGGCAACAAGGGCGACTATCCAGCCTGTCATATTGCTGCCTTCTCCTGTCTTCGGGCTGGCATTGCTTTTCCATACTGCGTACAGCGTCGTGTCGGCAACAATGGAAAAAGTCTGTGCGGGAGCATATGCAACCTCGCCGGCGGCGGTCGTCGCCCATCCCTTGAAAGTGTAGTTTTCTTTGGTCATGTTATTGCGGCCAAGTATAGTCACTATACTGCCGCGGGCATACGGGCTGCGCGCATCCACCGGCACTTTGCCGCCCGTATTGCCATTTCCATTATATACGATAGCGCATGTCGTTACAGGTTTTTGTGTCCACTGCGCGTAGAGCGTTACGACCGTCCCATCGGGTTGCGCGGGCACGGCATCTGTCTCTTCATAAGGCGTACCAAGGCCATCAGCTTGAGTATTCCAGCCTGCAAACCCATATGTCACGGCCGCGGCCGTCGGGGTGCCTTTCGGGCTGCCGACGGCCGCTGACGCATTATCGGCATCAATGCCCATCTGGCTGCCCGGCAGGGTCACGGCTGAGCCGTCTGCACCGCCCGGAATATTTGCATCGTACATCAAATCCCAGACAGGAAGCACCAGATACCTGAACCCGACATCAGGAATGCCCTCCACAGCTTCCGTTTCAGTTGCGGAACTCATGGACCAGGGGATATTCAGCTGAGGATTGACCGGATAAGCCACCAGGTTTTCTTTTTCAAAAATCGGCTGCCCACCGCCCGACTGATAGCGGCCCACGCCTTTACGGGAGCTTTCGCCCAGCCCCGGCTCGAGTTTCAACGCCTGTCCGACACAGATCGCAAAGCTGCTTTTGCCCCAGAAAACTCCATCGGAAATGGTATCGATTTTCCCGTACTCGCTGTTGATTGCCGACCATTCGCCGATGATCGTCCCGCCGGAAATCAGGCCAATTGTCCCACTGTTGACAAGAGCTTCAGAAAAAGTATCGTGTGTAGCAATGATCGTCCCGCCGCTGATCTCTCCGATCGTGCCGCCCATATAATTATAGATACCGTCCCCGTTGCCGACAATCTCCACCGTCCCACTGATCTCCCCGATGTCTCCGGCGTTAAAAAGCCCTCTTAGCCCTCCTGTAAATATCCCGCCGGAAATACTTCCAATAACGGAATGTGAGTCATTTTGAAGGGAGGTCTTGCTTTCAAATTTGCCGCCGGTTATACTGCCTATTTCCGTACCATCATCACCATTACGCCCTATTGACCATATGCCGTAATCGCCTCCATGAAAATAGCCTCCTGAAATAGTGCCGATACTGCTTGTCGGATACGATGCCTCACTGTTGTAAATCTGAGCTACATAGGTGCCTGTGCGTTTTGTGGTAAATTCGCCGCCGCTGACCTCATCGATCCGCCCGCCACGAATTACGGTCAGCGCCTGATTCCTGGCAGCTTCAAAATACCCTCCGGATATTTCACCGACCCGGGCGTAGTTCTGCACGAAAAGCGCAACGCCGTGAAGACCGGATTCGGTTTGCGTTTGATAGAATTCCCCGCCGGAAATCCTGTCGATGCTCGTACCCTGCCTGCTGTCGTCCGTCAAATGAACTGCATCATTTTTGCCACGGAACACGCCGCCGCTGATTTCTTTTATATGTGCCCCTTTCTCCATCGACAATGCAGCGCCATTTCCTTCAAAGCTCCCGCCGCTTATGGAAGCTGTAACGTCAGGCCCATTTAGCTCCAGCGCGTAGCTGTTGCTGCTTGTCAATGTCACCCCATCATTTACACTGACAGCCCCACTGGCGGCACTAACGGCAGGGAGCATGCTTGAAATCGTCAGCGGGTCCGTATCCGCGCCACCGCCCAGGGTAAGCCTGCCGCCCTTCACAAAAATACGGTAAGAAGACGGCACCGTAACAATATGCGGCCCTTCGGCACCAATTATCGTCACGTCCGCTGTGACAGAAATATCGCTCGCCACGGCTACATCGCCAATAATTTCAATGGTACCTGAGCCTGCCATATTCGCTGCCGCAACAGCCTCTTCCAGGGAAGCGTACAAATCGCCGGTTCCCTGCATTCTCACAGGCTTTTCTTCTGCAAAGGCTTTATTCATTGGTATCAACGATACGATCAGCAGCATGCTTAAGAGTAAACAGAATTTTTTCATTGCCGGTGTCCTCCTTGTCTGGTGGGAAAGCCATTTCCCTTTACCGTTATCAAAATTGAAAACGGAATCAAAACTGGAAAAACAAATTTTTTGTCGGGATATCTATCTTTTCTCGAAATCCGCATCGACAGGTCGCCGATGATAGAGCGCACCTTGACGCACTATGGCCGCATTGACAGCCATTCGCTCCGTCGGCGCCATGCTGCGCCCGCTCTTAAACAACCCATTCCCGCAGTCAGGAATAACCATATTTCCCCATTTTGCTTTTCATTTCGCGCCCTGATAAATTATGATGATTGCCCCCTGAACAAAATAATACCATAATGGTAGAGTTTTATCCTGTTTTCGCGAAAATATTCATGGCAGACGAAAAATATATGGAAAATTATGGTGATTTAGGGAGAATAAAAAAACACGCTGTTTGGCGCACTATTGGATTGATGGCACCGTGCATTTTAGAAAATACCGTATCAGGAAATGTCTGAGAATGCCTCAAGGATGAGCAGCGCCTGTTCCTCGTCCATCACGTCGATAGCCATGCCGGCGTGCACGAGTACATAGTCGCCCGGCACTGCCGGGGCTATGCCTATATCCACCGTCACCAAGCTGCCGGCGAAATCTACTTCCGCCTTGGTCCCGCTCACGCTTTTTACTTTTCCCGGATATGCTACACACATGTCGTCCATTTTACCGCAATTCGCAAAACCGCGCCATGCACAAGTCATTCTGATTTCGTGCCTTGCCAGTCGTACTGGCCTTTTCAATTAACGTTAGGGAACCTCTATCAGAAGGATGACGAGGTCATCGTCTATTTATTCACAATACAAAGAGAACTGCCCCCTGGGTCTATCCCCTATGTCTATTCGATTTATCCTTGTGCTTACTTCTTTACTATGTGTCCGCCGGCTGCCACCTTCAGGCGGTTTGCGGATCTGGCCGCGGCTTCCCTGTAATCGGAAATCAGGTCTTTGTCTTCCGTATCTTTGTTTTCCGCGAGCCATTTTTCTGCAAGCTTTCCCGCTTCCTCGGCCCTCTCTTTGTCTATATCGGTCTCCCACTCTATCGATTCCGCAAAAATCGTGATCGAGTCTTTGACGTCGATAAAGCCTCCTGAGGCCGCCGCGAGCCTGTACCCTGAGGCACCTGCTTCCTTTATGACGAGCTCGCCCGTACCGAGAAGCTTGCACGCCCACGAGTGCTTCGCCATGAAGCCTTCATAGCCCTGCCTGGTGCGGACTATCACGATTTCCACATCGCCTGAAAAAGCTTTTTTTTCAGGCGTGACGACTTCGAGTCTTACGCTACCCACGGCCATTCCTGTGCCTTTCGACGACTTCGTCTATACCACCCGCAAACAGGAAAAGCTGCTCCGGGATATCGTCGTGTTTGCCATCGAGGATTTCCCTGAACCCCCTGACCGTCTCTTTGACGGTGATATATTTCCCTTCCACGCCCGTGAAAGCCTCGGCGACAGAGAAGGGCTGCGACAAGAATCTCTGTATTTTTCTCGCCCTGCTGACCGTCAGCTTGTCGTCTTCCGAGAGTTCGTCCATTCCGAGGATGGCTATGATGTCCTGCAGGCTCCGGTACTTTTGAAGCACTTCCTGCACCTGTCTCGCGGTATTGTAATGCTCCTCCCCCACTATATTCGGGTCAAGTATCCTCGACGTGGATGCAAGAGGATCGACGGCCGGGTAGATACCGAGCTCAGTGATCGCTCTCGAAAGCACCGTCGTGGCGTCAAGGTGTGAAAACGTAGTGGCCGGCGCCGGGTCGGTGAAATCGTCAGCGGGCACGTAGATCGCCTGCACCGAAGTGATCGAACCTTTTTTAGTGGAGGTGATCCTCTCCTGAAGCGCGCCCATTTCAGTCGCAAGCGTCGGCTGGTATCCTACCGACGAAGGTACGCGGCCGAGAAGAGCCGACACCTCCGAACCCGCCTGTGTAAACCGGAATATATTGTCGATGAAGAGCAGCACATCCTGCCCCTCGACATCCCTGAAGTACTCCGCCATGGTGAGGCCCGTGAGCCCTACCCTCATCCTCGCGCCGGGAGGCTCGTTCATCTGCCCGAACACCATGGCTGTTTTTTCAATGACCCCGGACTCGATCATCTCGTAATAAAGATCGTTTCCTTCCCTGGTCCGCTCGCCCACACCCGCAAACACCGAGATGCCTCCGTGCTCTCTGGCTATATTGCTTATAAGCTCCTGGATGAGGACCGTCTTGCCCACGCCTGCACCGCCGAAGAGCCCAACCTTGCCGCCGCGCGTATAAGGGGCTATCAGGTCTATGACCTTGATCCCCGTCTCAAACAGGCGGGATGTGACATCCTGGTCTTCAAAGGAAGGCGCGGCCCTGTGTATCGGAAACCTCTCTTTGGTTTGGACGGGATCCTTGCCGTCGATATTGTCGCCGACCACATTGAACAGCCTGCCGAGCACTTCATTGCCCACGGGGACGGTGATCGGGCCTCCTGTATTTACAGCTTCCATCCCCCTCGACAGTCCGTCTGTAGACGACAGCGCTATGCACCTGACGAGGTCGTCTCCGAGGTGCTGCGCCACTTCGGCCACTATCGTCTGCCCGTCTTTCTCTATCGTGATGGCCGTGAGCAGCCCGGGTATGCTCTCCTGTTCAAACTTGACGTCTATGACCGGTCCTATGATCTGGTGGATGACTCCATTGTTCATTGCCTTTTCTCCTTAAAAATACTCGCCTGCTTATCCGTTCAATGCATCCGCACCGCTGACTATCTCTGTGATTTCGCTCGTAATGGCGGCCTGCCTCGCCCTGTTATAGTACAGGTTCAGGTCGTCCATCATCTCCTTCGCGTTGTCGGTAGCGTTTTGCATCGCCGTCCTCCTCGCCGTGTGTTCACAGTAAGCGGACTCGACGATCGACTTGTATATCACTATCTCCAGGTATTTCGGTATGAGGTACTCAAACACTGCTTTTGCGCTCGGTTCGTACTCGACCTCCATCGATTTTTCACCTTTGGAAGCGCTGTCAGCCTTGCCTTCTTCCCCTGTGCCGCCTGCGCTGCCTGCTCCGCCACCCGCTTCCTCTTCACTCTCCCCGAAAGGCAGCAACTGGATACTGGTGACCTTCTGCTCGAGCGAAGATTTGAACATGTTGTAAACGAGCACCACGCGGTCGATCTCCCCGGCTTCGTAGAGCTTTATCACCGGCCTGCCGAGGGCGAGAGCGTCGCTGAAAGTCACATCTTCCGGCGCGCCCGTGTACAAAGCGAGGGCTTCATACCCTCTCCTCTTGTAGTAATCCCTGCCGCGTGTACCGGCAAATACGAATACAGGCTCTTCCGTGTCAGCGGCTCTCAGTGCATCGACTTCTTTCGAGACATTCGCATTGAAGCTGCCCGCCAAACCGCGGTTGCTCGTCACGACTACATAGCAGGTTTTTTTCAGCTCCCTGCCTTCAGACAAATAACGCTCCGGTATCTCGCCCTTCTGTGAAAAAATACTGTCGATGCTGTTCACCACATCGCTGAAATACTCGGTAGTCGCTTCATACTCGGCCTTTGCGCGCACGAGTTTGGCCGCGCTCACGAGCCGCATGGCATTGGTGATATGCTCGATGCTCGTGATCGACTGGATTCGCCTCTTTATGTCCTGCATGCCGGATCCGGCCATGTCTTGTTCCCCTCGCTACTCTTTCCCTTGAAATACCTTTGAACTTCCTCGGGCCAAAGATTGCCGTCAGCTTGCGGCCTCTTCGCTCTTCAAAAACCCTTCTTTATATTTCTCAATGCCTTTTCTCAGGACATCCGCTATTTCGTCGCTCAAATCCCCGGTCTCGGATATCGACTGCGAGACTTCAGGATGGAGCGAATCCATGTGCTCGTAAAGCCCTGTTTCAAAAGCCTCAATACTGTTGATATCGAGGTCGTCAAGGTATTTTTCGACTGCCGCAAAGAAGATCATGACCTGGTGCTCGACCGGGAGCGGCATATATTGTTTCTGCTTGATGATCTCCATCAGGACCTGCCCGTGGTCGAGCCTCGCCTTCGTCTCCTTGTCTATGTCGGAGCCAAACTGCGAAAAGCTCGCGAGCTCCCTGTACTGCGCCAGTTCGAGCTTGACTGAGCTTGCTACTTTTTTCATCGCCTTGATCTGAGCCTTGCCGCCTACCCTCGAAACAGAGATGCCGGCGTTCACTGCGGGCCTCTGCCCGGAGAAGAACAGGTCTGTCTCCAGGAATATCTGCCCATCTGTGATGGAGATGACATTCGTAGGGATGTATGCCGAGACGTCTCCCGCCTGGGTCTCTATGATGGGAAGGGCGGTGATGCTGCCTCCTCCCAGCTCGTCCGACAACTTTGCCGAGCGCTCGAGAAGCCTGCTGTGCAGGTAGAAGATATCGCCCGGATAGGCCTCGCGGCCGGGCGGGCGCCTGAGAAGCAGCGACATGGCTCTGTACGCCACGGCGTGCTTGGAAAGATCGTCATAGATGATGAGGACGTGCTTGCCCTGATACATGAAGTACTCGCCCATAGCGCAGCCGGCGTAGGGCGCTATATACTGGAGCGGGGCTACGTCGCTGGCGGTGGCCGAGACGACGATGGTATAGTTCATGGCCCCGGTGTTTTCAAACTGCTGTACCATCTGCGCGACCGTAGATTTTTTCTGGCCTATGGCAACATATATACAGATGACGTCGCCGCCCTTTTGGTTCATGATGGCGTCTACGGCTATCGCGGTCTTGCCCGTCTGGCGGTCACCGATGATGAGTTCCCTCTGGCCCCTTCCGATTGGGATCATGGAGTCAATCGCCTTGATACCGGTCTGAAGCGGCTCTACCACACCTTTTCTCGCAAGTACGCCGGGGGCGGGAAACTCTATCGGCCTGTTTTCCTCCGTGTGGATCGGGCCTTTCCCGTCGATCGGCTGGCCAAGCGCGTTCACGACCCTCCCGACCATGGCTTCCCCTACGGGGACTTCGACCACGCTGCCGGTGAGCTTCACCATATCGCCTTCCTTGATATTTTCGTCGGCACCCATGATGACCACGCCCACGTTTTCCTCTTCAAGGTTCAGGGCCATGCCGTAAGTCTCCGCCGGAAACTCAAGCAGTTCGCCCGCCATGCAGTTTTCAAGACCGAACACGCGGGCGATGCCGTCGCCCACCTGTATCACAGACCCGACGTCCGTTATCTCCACTTCGCTCTTGTAATTTTTTATCTGCTCTTTTATGACTGCGCTGATTTCTTCGGGTTTCAAATTCATACTTCGCCTCGTTCCCGCCGCCTTTCCCTGCGGCTTTCCCTGTATTCGTATATTGCCGGCCTTGCCCTTCGCCTTTCCTGGCGACTCTTCCTGTGCCTTATGTATTGCCCGGCCTCGCCTCTCGTCTGTGAAAGTGCCCTGCGGGTCCGTTACGCCACCGTTCGCGAATGTGCTGCGCCGATCCGGCATATGGCATATGCTACGGCCTGCGAATGCACTGCACCGATCCTGAGCGTTACTGTTTTTCGAGCATGGCCTGTTTCATCTGCTCAAGCTTGTGCCTGATGCTGATGTCTATAAGCTTTCCTTCGACATATATGCGCACTCCGCCGAGAAGCGACTCGTCAATCCTGTTTTCGAGTTTGACGCTCTTTGAGAACAGGCTTCCCACTTCCTCTTCAAAAGCTGCGAGCTTGCTCTTCGCAATGGGGATGACAGAGTAGATGATGCCTTTCGTCAGCCCATCCCTCTCGTCCTTTATCCTGCTATAAGTGAGGACGATGCCGTCCCACGAAGATATCCTCCTCTTTTCGATCAGGATATAGAGGAAATTCATCATGATATCCGAAAGCCTGCCTTCGAAAACCGCTCCCGCCGCTTTTTTCTTTTCCGTCGCCGGGATGGTAGGCACTAATAACAGTCTCTTCAGCATTGGGTTTGCCTCAAAGACTTCCTGCAAAGCCTTCAGCTCTTCGCTTGTCTCTTTGACGCTCCCCGAATCTTCGGCGGCTTCGTACAAAGCCGTTGCGTATGTGACGGCAACTGTCAGTGGATCCATTTGTCCTCGCCCGCCTCTTTGATAATTCCATCGATGATACTACGCTGCGCCGACTTGTCCAGTTCTTTTTCAAGAATCTTTTCAGCTGCGTATACGGCGAGCAGCGCGAGATGCTCTTTCATCTCGATCACCGCCGCAGCCTTTTCGCGTTCGGCCTCTTTTTCGGCCTGCTTGATGATGGACGACGCTTTTTCGTTCGCTTCGTCTATGATGCTGCCGGCCCTTTTGTCTGCCGCAGCTTTGGCGCTCTTGATGATCTCTCTGCGCTCGTCCTCCGCAGCTTCGAGCTTCGCGCTGTATTCCGCGAGCTTCGCGTCGGCGTCCGCAGACGCTTTCGCGGCATTATCGAAGCTGTCGATGACCTTTTGCTCCCTCGCTTCCATAAAGCTATGCACTTTATCGAAAAAATACTTTTTCAGTATGAAGTAGAGGATGCCAAAGGTGATGAGAACCATCACGAGCGTCCAATCAAACCCTATAAGGGGAGCTACTAATTCCATACTCTCCTCCAATACACAGCCCGGTCGTCCGCGCGGCTATGCGCAGGCGCATATTCGGGCATTCCTGCCTTCGCCGCCGCGCCCCTACAATTTTCCGACGAGCGGATTTACGAAGGTGAGTATGATAGCGATGATAAGCGCGAAGATGATTGACGTCTCCGACATCGCAAGCCCGATGAACAGGGTCGATGTGATATCGCCCTTGGTTTCGGGTTGCCTCGCGATACTTTCGAGCGCCTTGCTCGTCGCGATCCCCTGCCCGAGGCCAACGCCTATGCCTACGAGCATGGCGATGCCGGCTCCGAGGGCGGACATTCCGAGTACGAATGCTTCCGGTGTAACTTGACTCATTTTCATTTCCTCCTACTACAATAATTGCTTATGGTTCCAAAATTCTCTCAGTGTTCCGAAGCGTTAGCCTTCGAGATGAACGCCATCGTGAGCATACAGAACACGAAAGCCTGGAGCACGGGTTCGAATATATCAAAAAACGCATTCAGCGGAAGGGGTATGCCGATCTGCAGCAGCGGTATCGGAAGGCCGATCACGCCCGTTGACAGATACTCGAGAAGGTGCATGATCAGCTCCATGACTATGACCCCCGCGAGAATGTTGCCGAATATCCGGAAAGACAGGCTGACCGGGAAAGTGAATTCTTCCATTATCTTGATCGGTACCATGAAGATGTACGGCTCTGCAAAATGCCGCAGATAGCCTGACGTGCCCTTCGCTCTGATGGAGCTTACCTGGATCAGGAAAAACACCAGTATCCCCATCGCGAAAGTGAAGTTCATGTCAGCCGTCGGTGCCCTCCAGCCGAGGAGCCCGAGCGCGTTGCATATGAGGAGCCACAGGAAGAGAGTGCCTATGTAAGGGGCGAAGCCAAGGTTTCGTGCGCCCATGTTGGTTTTCACGAAATTGTATATGGTTTCGACTATCAGCTCTGCATAGGCTTGCAGGCCTTTGGGATAGCGTTGTAGTTTTCTTGTTGAGACGAAAGCAAAGATGATGAGGGCGATCCCCACGATGATCCCCCAGAGCACCGACTCTGTGATATACACACCGTTGCTGAAGCGAATGATAATCCTGGGGCCTACTTCAAGATCCATCTTTTATCTCCGTTCACCGTAGACTGCGGCCTTCTTCTTCGTCGTTTTGGCAAATTTCTCGAACCTCTTGTGCGTCACATATTTCCTTCCGTTTCGGTAAGTGACCCTCCAGGGCTGCCTGACAAACACTCTGGTCTTTTCTGCGGGTTCGTATTCATGTTCGTATTCGGGCTCGACAGCAGGCTGGCCTGCGGACTGTCTCTTTCTGATCCATGGAAGAAGCAGCTGCTGCACCCCTATGGACACCCTCGGCAAAAGTATCCCGACAGCCGCCCCGATCATACCGCCGAGAGAAAGAAGCGCCCCAATATAAATAGCCCCGGCGTACATGAATACGCGGAGGCAAAATGTCATGAACGTAAACGATCTCCTGCGGGTTCGCACAGCGGCATTCACGGCTATCTTTATCAAGGTCACGCCAAGTATGCCCACAAGCGTGCCGAGCGCCAGTCCGGCGGTATAAAACAAGTCCAGGCCTATTGCCGGCAGGGACGCGAACCAGGCGACGACCGCCAGGATCAATGAATATACAATTATCTCTCGCGTAACCTTTGAAATTTTCAGTCAACCATCCTGTTCTTACAGAGTCCACCTATTTTAGACTTATATTTAAACAATAGTCAAGGGGGCTTCGATAAATTTTTATCGAATTTTCACCAGAATTTTTAACATGGAGATGGCTCGGCTTTGGCTGCGCGTAGACTCGTGGGAAGATTTGCGGTAAACTTTGCCTTGTTCTGAAAGCCCCGACCCTTCGGGCAGCCTGGCGCATTTGTTCGGTTTTCCGCTTGACAAGGGGGGGGGCGATTATAATAGTATTGTTTCCCTGCTTGCCGCAGAACTTGCCGAAGAAAGAGTAGACATCAAAGGGCAGAAAGAATGGATATCAAATGATTGAAATCAAAAATTTATCGAAGAGCTTCGGGAAAAAAGAAGTGCTGCAAAACCTGTCTTTCAACGTGAAAGACGGGGTGGCTTTCGGCTTCCTTGGACGTAACGGGACGGGCAAGACCACCACCATCAGGATACTGATGAACATATTCAGAGAGGACTCGGGGGAAGTGCTGGTGAACGGGACGCCCGCTTACGAGGAAAAGAGCCGCATAGGGTATCTTCCCGAAGAAAGGGGCCTGTATGCAAAGCGAAAGATCAGGGAGCAGCTCATCTACCTTGGCAGGCTGAAAGGCCTTGACCCTGCCAGCCTGGAAAACGAAGTGCTTTCGAAACTCGATGAAATGGAAGCCCTGGAATACGCCGACGTCAAACTCGAAACCCTGTCGAAGGGCAACCAGCAGAAGATACAGCTCGTGGCCTCCCTGCTTGGCGAACCGGAAGTCGTCGTCCTTGACGAACCTTTTTCCGGGCTCGACCCCATCAACGCACAGATTTTGAAGAAAGCTATCCGAAGGCAGGTAGACCTCGGGAAGACCGTCATTTTTTCAAGCCACCAGATGGCGCAGGTCGAAGAGTTCTGCGACGATATATGCATCATCAACCACGGCAAGTCCGTGATCTCAGGCAACTTGAACGAAATAAAGAGAGCCTATCCAAGGGACAGGATCTATGTGAAAGGGAGCCTCGCCGGCACGGAAGCCCCGCAGGAAACCCTCGCTTCGCTGCCCGGCGTCCTGTCGACGGAGCCTTTTGAAGACGGCTGGCGCATAGCCCTCACAGATGCGGGCGCAAAGGACCACCTGTTTGACGCACTTGGCAGCGCAAAGTTTTCAATTGACACCTTCAGCGTGATGGAGCCTACGCTGGAACAGATCTTCGTCGAAAAAGCAGGCGACCCGCCCGCGGGAACGGAGGCCGTCCAATGAACAATATCGCAACAGTCATAAAATTCGAATACTCCGGACACGTTAAAGCCAAATCTTTCAAAGTGATGTCCGCCATCTTTGCCGTCCTCATAATCGGGCTGAGCTTCGTGCCTCGTGCCATGTCAGCGATGAACGAAAGCGTGAAAGAAGACACGACAAACAAGACCGCAGTCTACATCCTGGAGGAAAGCGCGAAAAATGACCCTGTCATATCCGGCGCTTTCACGAAGGACACCCTGTCGCAGGTGGTCGCGAAAACCGACTGGATCAATGGCGGGGAAAAGGGCTACGATGAAAACGACCTGAAAAGGCTAATCGGAAACGGGGAAGCCGACATGGCCATCATCTACGGAGGCGGTCCGGCATTCAAATTTTTCGCGCCCGGCAACAAGCTCTCCGCCTACTCTTCAGTGTACCCCATAGGCGAGTTCATAACAGCCCTGGCGAAGCAGCAGGCGATAGCCGGCCTGCCCGAAGACGTCAGACAGGATGCATCTGAAATAGCGTCGATGGCCTCACAGCCTGAAATAATAGATATCGGCGGCAACGCGCAAAACAATTTCTGGATAGGCTATTTCCTTATGTTCCTGCTGTTCTATATGATAATGGGCTACGGCAACTTCGTAAGCTCGTCCATAGTGTCAGAAAAAACCTCCAAGGCGATGGAGCTGCTGATCACTGCGGCAAAACCCTTCGACCTCATGATAGGCAAAGTGGTGGGGGTCGGCCTTGCAGCCCTGACGCAAATGGCCATAATCCTGGCTTCCGCAGTGGCCGGCATATTACTCAACCTGCCGTTTTGGAAGGAAAAATATTCTTCGCTGTTCGATTTGATCACCACGACAAACGTATCGCCTGCGCTTGCCGTCGTCCTTATCGTATTTTTCTTCCTCGGGTTTTTCCTGTATGCCTTCATATTTGCCGCGCTGTCCTCTACCGTCAGCAAAGCGGAGGAAGCGGCGACGGTAGTGACACTGCCTATGCTGCTGCTGTTCGCCTCGCTCGCGCTGGGCTTCCTGTCGCTGTCAGGGGTCCTGAACAAAACGCTGGTCGTGGTGCTCTCGTACATACCTTTCTTCACGCCATTTGTGATGGTATCCCGCTTTTGCCTCGGAGACGTCTCTCTCCCGGGCCTGGCCTCCGGGTTTGCCGT
This sequence comes from Eubacteriales Family XIII. Incertae Sedis bacterium, assembly GCA_031266515.1. GTDB lineage: Bacteria > Bacillota > Clostridia > Peptostreptococcales > Anaerovoracaceae > JAISAW01. Next base: position 5,946 of record JAISAW010000012.1, on the reverse strand, counting down.
GCTGTTTGCAGGCGTCATGGGGATCGCGTGGGTCGCCGCAAAGATTTACAGGGTAGGCGTGATGATGTACGGGAAGCCTATGAAGCTGCCCGAGCTGATAAAGACTGTGCGCCAGCGGTAAGGGTGGTGGTAAAGGCCGGAACCTCTACCAACCCATACTGCGAAGCATCATCTGGCCGACTATCCAGCTTACGATACTCAGCGCTATTGCTACGATGCTGAGCGTCCTTCCTGATTTCGTATCATACGCATACTGGTTTTTCTGCGCGAGGACCAGGCCTATCACGCCGAGGATGATGCCTATCGGGGCCAGGAAAAGGCCTGTCACGATACCGACGATGCCGAGTACGGTCGCGGGGGTATATTTAGCTTTGCCCCCTCCCATCGAGTTGTAATTGTAATTGTTGTAGTTCGGCGGTGCCTGGTAGTTTTGGGGCGGCGCCTGATAGCCACCCTGACCACCCTGCGGCGGAGCCTGGTAGCCACCCTTACCCTGGGGAGGGACCTGTCCATACCCGCCCTGAGGCGGTGCCTGCTGATACCCTCCCTGAGGAGCCCCCTGATAGCCACCCTGCGGCGGAGCCTGGTAGCCACCCTGGGGCGGTGTCTGATAACCTCCCTGTGCAGGAGTCTGGCCGTATCCCTGTGGCGGCGGAGTCTGTGGGCTCTGGCCGCCACCGTATTCCGGGGCGCCTTCTGCAGGCGGGGCCTCGGCCGTTTCAGGCGCGGGGGCCTTTTCCAGGGTGATTGAAGGCTCGGCGTTTTCCGGCGCGTATGAGGTATCGCTCTCTGCGGGTGCTGCCGGCGCTGAAGCTTCGCCTGCCGCTGCCGGCTCCGAAGTTTCAGGCGACCCCAAAGTCCCCGATGTTTCCGGCGACTCCAACGTGTCCGGTGATTCCGGCGGCTCTCCGCCGAATGTCTGGCCGGGTTCGCCCGGCTGCATCCCCTGAGGGTTGTTGTTATCAAATTCACTCATAATTTTTTCCTTTTTCGCCGACGCACACATTGTGGACGTCTGACGCCTTTCCTCAAAGTCGCTCCCCATTGCCGTGCGGACAGTACGCGCCCGGATATCGCCGTCGTCTTGCTTTTCCTATTTGGGCAGCGGCGCTTTGAGCGCGGACACTGTCAGTTGATAGGAGTACGCATATTCATTGTCATAGCCTGCGATGACCCTGACTGTATTGCCTGAGCAAAAGATCTGGGGAGGTGCCACGACCGATGTATGCGAGTCGCCAAGCACGTATGTCGAAATCATGCTCTCCCTCTTGCTGATCTTCAGCAGATTCGGATATTTGTTTGCCGAGTAGTCCTGAAGCGCTGCCAGGACGCTTTCGTTATTGATCTTCGCCGTGTTTCCATCCTCGGGGTCGAAGGTCATCACGAGGTCGCAGATCGAGCCGTCAGCCACTGGCACTCTGCATGAAATCCCGTTCGTGTCCTTGATGGCGGGGAACATCTTCTGAAGGCTCCGTGTAGCCCCGGTATCTGAAACTATGATATTGTTCAGCCCCGAGAAGCCGTTCGCGATCTTGCCGCTGCTGCCATCGAGGATTTTCTGCGAATTCGTGACCGCATGTGTCGTGTTCAGGAAAATCGCCTGGGGATAGCTGAATGTCTCCGCAAGGGCAAAGACTATTGGTGCCGCGCAGTTCGTGGTGCAGCTCGCGAGCGAGACCACGTCGAGGCCATTGTCCTTTTCGCCATTGATATCGTAGATGATGAGCGGGGTATCGTCCTTCGCAGGCGCGCTCATGAGGACCTTTTTTGCCCCTGCTTTCAGGAAGCCTTCCGCAAGCTCGCGGGTCAGGAATTTGCCGGTGGCGTCGATTGCGACGTCTGCGCCGAGTTCTGTCAGCGGAAGCTTCGAGGGGTCGGGCTGTCCGAAAATCGGGATCTTGTACGCTTCGCCTTCGCCTTCAAATGTGATGTACCCGATGTGCTCAGGCCCGAATTTGCTTTCGGTCGTGTATCCCACTTCAAGCGGATACCTCCCGTGCGTCGAATCATGCTCAAGCCTCTCGGCGAGTATCCTGAGATCCTTTGGGCCGCTCGCCCCGAAACCGACCACGCTTCCGAGTTGCTTTTCCTTGTAAAGCGCTCTCAGGATACAGATGAAGATTCTCCCCCCGGCTCCGTTCAGAAACAGTTTGTTTGCCATGTTTTGCCTCATTTCTTCAATTGCATAGGGTGTGCACCCGGGATGTGATATTGTTTCGCCAGCCCAACTGTCTCTATGCTTCCAACTGCGGCGCATGAAAAACTTTTCACACTTGCCATTCCTTTATATATCCCTTCGGGATCAATAGATATTCGCCGACTGAATGTCGGAGATTTCTTTTTCAAGCACCTTTATTATATCCGATAGCCGGGGGATGTAGCAAACAAATAGCGCACAAAATCAGGAAAATTCACGGATTCGTAAACTTATGAATCTTTATGAATCGAATCGCCGGCTGAAGACTGGAAAATGGATAGACGATGTTCGCCTTTTGTGTCATAATCAAGGCGCTGGTCGACCGCAATTAATTCGCAGTTGATTCGCATGCCAAATCAATGATAATCATCCAACCGTAGTAAAAACAGGAGGCTATGCAATGTCTACACAAAACACTCCCCTTACCGAACTGATTCTGAAAAACAGGACTTACCGGCGCTTTGACCAGAGCGTCAAAGTCGGCGAAGACACCCTGCTCCGCATTATCGACACAGTGCGGACCCTGTCCAGTGCCAGGAACGCCCAGCCACTGAAATACATCCTGGTCTCAACAGAGGAAGGATGCGAGACCGTGTTTGCCAATATAATGTGGGCGGGCGCTTTGCCCGAGTGGCCCGGGCCTGCAGAAGGCGAGAAGCCCACCGCTTACATCATCCCGTTCCGCGACAACAAAGTTTCAAAGGATGAGCTTTGGGATCTCGGCATCGCTACGGAAGCGATCTCCCTGCTCGCCGTCGAAGCCGGTTTTGGCTGCTGCCAGTTCGGCGCAGTCAGGTTCAAGGACCTGACCGCTGCCCTCGGCGTCACGGACGAAAACCTTGAGATGCGCTGCGTCATCGCCATCGGCAAGCCCGTAGAGAACGTATCCATCGTGGACATGCCTGAAAGCGGCGCGTTCCAATACTACAGGGACGAAGAGATGAACCACTATACGCCAAAGCGCGCCCTGGAGGATATCATTATCGACAAGATATAGACCGGCTGGATCACCGGAATACGAGTGCGGGGCTGCTTCTAAATTGAGGCAGCCCTTTATATTTTTCGGAATGGATGCCCACTCACACATAGCCACGGGACCGAAATACATGCCTGTAATCCCTCTGCACATGACGCAGGCGGAACCTGTCTCAATAATAGATCGGCCTTGCCCCATCTATGCTTGCGCCTATCGACTCTTTGATCCATTCGACAGCCGCAGGGAAATCCCTGTCGCGAAGGGTCTCCCAGAGGCCGTAGTGGTTTTCGTAGAGCGCTTTCCTGCCATACAACGCGCAAAAGCGCTCCCACATTGCGAAGACAGGCACTTTGAATGAAGTGAAGATCAAAGGGATCAGGGTATTTCCTGAGAGTATGGCAAGCTCTCGCTGGAAAGTGAAAGCCGCTTCGATGCAGGCGACGTCGCTCTGCGCGTCCCTCATCTGCTCTGTCAATTCACCGAAAAAAACTATCTCTTCGCCTGTGATCTTCGGTATGAGCAGCTGCGCGGCGAGCGTATCGAGCGCGATGCGGACTTCCAGGATGGATCTGATCTCATCGTCGCGCAGATGCCCGCCGTTGTAATTCATAATGGAAAGAAGCGTCTCCGTGTTGCCATTCCTTCGGTAGTCCGCCACGAAAGCCCCGACGCGCGGCTTCACTTCGAGAAAGCCTTTGCGCTCAAGCTCCGTGATACCGCCGTTCACTACAGCTCTGCTGACATGCATGACCTCGGCGAGTTCGCGCTCCGAAGGGAGCTTTTCGCCGACGGCGGTCTTTCCTGAAAGGATCATGTCTTCGAGCTGTTCGACGAAAAGGTTTTTCAGCGACGGCGATTCCAATTTTGCAAACTTCATATTTTTCTCCATTCCAACGGTTTCAGGCGACACAAATTTGCCCCGCGATAAATTTTGTTTTTACTGTTGTTTTTCTCTCTTCTCTCCCGCGTATCTGGCACAGCCAATTCCAGACCGCGTGTTGATTATACTCTCGCGCCCGCATCATGCAAATAAAATTTACCGCAACTGTGCTCAAAGCCGCCTGTATATAGCTGGTATAGTCAGTCTGAGCCAAGGCATACACAGCCGCTTGCCCCTGTCTGTAAACAATAAATTCTCAAATGATTTATTCACTGAAATTTCAACACCTTATTGACATGGAATACCTCCTGTGATATTTTTGCAGCATACGAATAACTGCACTCATTCTGGTATGACCACTATTATGAATTGAAAGGAGTAAACCGCATGTTCAGTTTCAATTACGAAGCGGGAGCGACGGCGCTCAGCACCTGGGGCGTATGGCTATTGGTCTTCGCACTGCTATTCGCCGCGAACGAAGTGACCCGCCGGTTCAAATGGATCGGCCTCCTCAGTTTCACGGCTTTGCCGATAGGGCTCTCCATCCTATGGTTCACCGTACTGAAAGACACGACCTACACAGACTGGTTCCACCTGGCAAAGGTATATTCGTCCACGGCGGGCTGCCTCGGCTTCTGGTGTATCCGCCACGTCAAAGGAAAGAACAGGCTCGGCCAGGAATGGCGGCTTGCAGACAAAAAATGGGCTCTCTGCTTCCCGCCGCTCATCCTCACGATCAACATCCTCGAAGCGGTCGCCCGCGACATCCAGATCGGGATCCAGCACTGGGGCCAGCTCTCACCGCTGTCCGACGCCCCGATGGACGTCATCGGAGGCCCGTGGAACTTTATGAACGCCGCCGCCGGCATCCTGAATATCATCACCATCACCGGCTGGTTCGGCATACGTATCCGCAAGAAGATGAAGGGCGACGGCAGCCAGGATATGCTCTGGCCCGACATGCTCTGGATATGGATCATACCCTACGATCTCTGGAATTTCGCTTACACCTACAACTGCATCCCGGGCCATTCCTGGTATGCGGGCTTCGCGCTGCTCATCGCCCCGACCCTCTGCGCATTCACGCTCGGCAAGGGTGCCTGGCTGCAGCACAGGGCGCACACGCTGGCCCTCTGGTGCATGTTCGCGCAGACCGTGCCATGGTTCATCGACTCCGGCGCCTATGCGGTGGCTTCGAGCAACAGCACGACCTGGCTCTTCATAGTGAGCTTCGCCGCGCTGGCTTCCAACGTCGCGATCTTCGCCTACATGATCTACAAGGTCCGCAAGACAAAGCGCAACCCCTACAAAGGCGAGCTCTACACAGACCTCAAAGCCTACGAGCGCGCAGAGTCCCTGGCTGCATGATGCCTTGTTTGTGACGGCCAAGCGATAACTGTCCGGGAGAACTTTAGATCTCAGCAGCATTGGCAGTAATGGCCTGAACATAAAAGCAGCGCCCTTTCCGGCAAACGGGAGGGCGCTGTTTTTTATCAAACGATTTTTGTCAAAGATGAATACGGATCAAAATCCCCCGGGAAACGCCAACGCTCCGTGTGCTACTTGCCAATGTTGCTTTCGAAAAGACGTTTACAATGTGAAATGGTAAACTTCGTAGCCCGCATTGGCGTTGTAAACATCCGTATCCGTTTGGTCAATGAGCGCACTCCAAAAATCATCAAAATCGGTAATGCCTGTGGTATCAATGCGGTCAAGCTTGTAGGTGACGATGATACGAGGCTCGCCGGCTGCGGAGGTTTCCCCTGGACAGGTTTCGTAATAAAACCCATCCGCATTGAGCAAAGTGGAACCGGAAGGCCCGACAATATATATGTCCCACCAACCCTGGCTCATTTGTTTATTTTCAAATGAAAAATTTTCTCCAATCAAGGC
>JAISAW010000094.1 GCA_031266515.1 Eubacteriales Family XIII. Incertae Sedis bacterium | reverse complement strand
GGAAAAGGGTTTGAGCGGACGGGAGACGTCAGCATAGGCGAAGGCGCCATATCGCTTACAAAGCAGGAATACGCATGGGCCCAGCCTGTCTATGCGATGAATGCGGAGGATGGCGCGCTAATTGATTGAGTGGCGTGATTGAAGCGAGCGTTGCCTTTTTGTCCCGAAGCTCTGCTTCGGCTGACAAAACGGACAGCGAAGCGAGCAAGGCGAGCGTAGGAGTGAGCGAAGCGAACGTTGCCTTTTTGTCCCGAAGTTTTGCTTCGGCTGACAAGACGGACAGCGAAGCGAGCAAGGCGAGCGTAGGAGTGAGCGAAGCGAACGTTGCCTTTTTGTCCCGAAGCTTTGCTTCGGTTGACAAAACGGACAGCGAAGCGAGCAAGGCGAGCGTTGCCTTTTTGCCCCGAAGCTCTGCTTCGGCTGGCAAAACGGACAGCGAAGCGAACGTTGCAGCAAGCGAAGCTCAGGCTGCGCATCTATGGAGTATGCCTGAATTGTAACCTACTCTGCGTTTCAGAGGCGTTTCAGAGGCGGCCGTTGAGAGTGTAAAGTTTTTGTTGGTACTTATTCTTCGACTCGATGTTACCCTTCAATTCCCATTTTTTGGAAAAAATAAGGCCGTTCGGGGACTGTACATCTCCGCCCAAAACAATGTATAATAATCCTTCAAATAATCCAGTGTGAACGAGAGGAGAACCGGCCTGTGGTTGCCGGAGAGCAAGGATGACAAAGACGGGCAAGCTGTTTATCATTTCGGGGCCTTCAGGCGCGGGAAAAGGTGCCATAAGCCGAAGAGTCGCAGCGGGCGGTGGCGCGTATTTGTCTGTATCCATGACGACCAGGGCACCGAGGGCAGGAGAGACAGAAGGCGTCAGCTACTTCTTTGTCTCGCATGACGAGTTCAGGGCAAAAATAGCCGAGAGAGGGTTTTTTGAGTTTGCGGAGGTCTACGGCGAGTATTACGGTACGCCAAAGGCCCCGGTGGAGTCCCATATCGCAAAAGGGGAAGACGTGGTGCTTGAGATCGATATCAAGGGTGCCATGCAGGCTGTGGAAGCCGCGCCGGACGCAGTGACGATCTTCGTCCTGCCGCCTTCGCTGGCTGAGCTTAGAAAACGTATCGAAGGCAGGGCGACAGACTCGAAAGAGGCCATAGAAAGAAGGCTCGCAAAAGCTGTGGGAGAGATAGGGTTCCTGCCGAAATACGATTACTGCATCGTCAATGACAGGCTTGGCGATGCCGTGGACAGGGTGAAAAGAGTGATGGCGGGCGAAATCCCGAAGGTTACGACGGAAGAGGCCGCCGCGCTTGTCAGAAAGTTCGAAGAAGAGAAGGAAAAGGAATAAGGAGGAAAATACGAAAATGTTACTGAACCCACCAATCAATTTGATAAGGGAAAAAGCCGACAGCCGGTACACACTGGTCGTTCTCGCCGCCAAGAGGGCACGCGACCTGATAGAAGGGAAACCCAAGCTCGCGGATACGGACAATATAGTGCCGATATCCATAGCTTCGGAAGAAATAGCGGACGACCTGATTACCTGGAAGAGACACGCGAAAGCATCTGACGATGAAGATATATAAGCTCGAGGACGAATCGATTTCACCCCAGCCGACGGGCGGCAAGGCGAAAAAAACCGATGAGTTTTTCGAAGAGTCGTTTCTTCATTACCTCAAAGAAACGGGAAGGCAGCTCCCCGAAGCTCTCAAGGGGACGAGATTTCGGAAGCTGACAGGAAGAGGCGAGCACGGGAAACCGTACATAAAGATAGACGGTTTCGAAGGAATCCATTTCTCCCTTTCGCACACAACAGGGTTTGCTGCGATTGCCTTCGCGGAAAGCCCCGTGGGGCTTGACCTTGTAAATACCAATATAAGCATGACAGGCGACCCGGAGAGGCTTTCCAAAATAGCGAAGAGGTACTTCACTGACAGCGAACTGGGATACATCGAGAGAAGCGGAGGGGCCAGCGCGGCTTTCGTGACCGTGTGGGCATGCAGAGAGGCCTGGGGCAAATATACGGGCGAAGGCCTGCGGTCGGATTTTGAAAAAACAGATGTGATAGTGCTTATGGGAACGGAGAGCGGGGCGGCAATTGCCACAGGAATACTCGGGGAGAAAAAAAACATAGTCTGCGCGCTTTGCGCAGATGTGGCTCTGCTTAAAGAAATTGTTTGGTAAGCCCATAGTATAGTATAGTGATTAAAAAGACAGGCATGGCGGAGGACGGAGAGGAAATTGTTCAACGAAAAGGCTTTTGAAAAGGCGCTTGACTATATTGAAGCGCGGGACCGCACCGAAGCTGAGGTGCGGAGCCGGCTTGAACGCGCCGGTTTTGGAGAGGAGGACGTCCTCGGCGTCACGGCGAAGCTGAGAGAGCTCAGGCTGATTGACGATGCCGACTACGTTATCAGGTATTTGGCTGCGCTCAGAAGGAAAGGGCGAGGCCGTGTCCGAATACGGAGCGAAATGCTGCGCAAAGGGCTTCCGGAAGAACTCGTGAGGTTTGCTATCGAGGATGGCTATGACAGAGAGGATGAGCTGGAAAACGCCCGAAACGTTGCGGAGAGTGCGCTATCAGGCATTCCATCCGGTCTGCCACCGGAAAAAAAGGCAGGAAAGATATCCCTGAGGCTGAAAAGCAGAGGATTTCCATACGACGTCATAACGGAAGTCATGTCAGGGATAAGGAAGAAATTATACGAGGGCGAAGCGTGTCAACAAACTGCGGCGACCTCGATGTGACAGGCATACTGACAGCGGCGATTCACTCGCCGCAGCTGGGAGTGAAACGACTCACATCCCATGCGTTAGCAGAAATGAGGTAAAAATGGATACGACAACAGCACAGAATTCAGCAAAAAAAGGAGATTTCGCAAAGACCGTCCTGATGCCGGGCGATCCACACCGGTCAAAGTTCATAGCGGAAAATTTCGTTGAAAACGCGGCACTCGTGAACGATGTGAGGGGCATACAGGGCTACACGGGCACATACAAAGGCAAGCCCATATCTGTGATGGCGCACGGCATGGGCTGCCCTTCAATTGGGATCTATGCGTATGAGCTGTTCAACATTTACGATGTCGACCATATCATCAGGATCGGCTCCGCAGGGGCTATAAGCCCTGATCTCAAGGTGAGGGACATCGTCATGGCGATAGGCGCCTGCACGAGCTCAAATTTTTTCAACGCGCAGTATCCCGATTTGGCGGGGAGCTATGCGCCGACGCCGAGCTACAGGCTCCTTGAGACGGCGGTGAATGTTTCGCGCGAACTCGGCAAAGAGGCCATTGTGGGCAATGTCTTCACCTCCGACCATTTCTACGATGCGTCAAAATCGGCTTTGAAATGGGGCCAGCTCGGTTGCCTCGCAGTGGAGATGGAGATCGCCGCGCTCTATTTCTCGGCCCATCAGGCTGGCAAAGAAGCGCTCGGGATCTGCACGATCGCCGACCACGTGCTGAACGGCGAAGAGCTTGAACCGTGGGAGCGCGAGCGGACTTTCACCGATATGATGGAGATAGCGATTGAGACCGCGATAAAGCTATAGCCATGAGGCCTCAAAAATATGCCCTGCAAAACCGGTGCAAACTCTTACTTTTGAATCCGGGGAAAACAAAGAGACAATAATTTGACAGGCAGGCGGGAAAGCCATCGCTCCGCCTGCCTGATTTCAGTGTGCCGTTCACAGGAATTCACTCAAGAAAATTTATTGAAGCGAACAGTAAGAATATGTATAATAGGCAGTGAGTACGGGGAACTATATCTGCTGAATTATTGCTCCATCAACTAATCATTGCATACAGCCCAGCGTTGTGCAGACGCGCTGATGCCAGGCAGGAATCGGAGAATTTTAACATGTGCGTCAACGTCAATGGTGTCTTCCGTCCCAAAAACCCTTCACCCCCCCCCATTCGGGGGCGCAAACATCTGTCTTATTGATAAAGGCATAGGCCTGTTATCCCGACAACCACAACCGAATAGCCGCATCCCATTCGTCAAGGCGAGGCAGGCAGGATGAGGGCCATGGAATCATTGGTGAAAAAAGCCCTGTCCGACGCGTTGATCGCCCTGTGCGAAACCAAGCCGATCAACCAGATTTCAATTCAAAATATAGTGGACAAATGCGGGATTTCCCGCCAGACATTCTATCGCTATTTCCGTGACAAATACGATTTGATGAATTACCTCTATATGCTTGAGCTCGACTATAACGTCGCGCTTTACGAGAAATGCGAGGATGGCCTGAAGTGCATATTCCTGCATCTCTTTGAGCATTTTCGCGAACACAAGAAGTACTACATGATGGTATGCAAGGAAGAAGCACAGAATGGGCTGATAGAGTCGATCTACAAGCTGAACAGCGAGGCGTGCATCGCCAGGTACCGCGAAAAGTACGGTTCGGACAGCGTAGATGAGTACATAAGGCTGATGATAGATTTCAAATGCAGCGGCGAAGCGGAGTTGATAAAAAACTGGGTCAATTCCGGGATGAAGGCGGAGCCGCCGGTGATTGCCGAAGCTATCGTCGAAAGCATCAACCCTCTGCTCAGGGGGCTGTTTAACGACTGAAATCCGGTTCATGGCAAAATAAGAAATATATATATTAAATTACAAATGCGTATTTTTGTAACCTCGTGAAACAAAAATACGCATTGTCTGTTTTTGCGACAACAGCCGGACTCTGTAAATTGTAAACCTCCTCGATCGGACAAATAATGCCATTGATTAATAATTCAGTATTTTATTGCTTCGCCAGTACGCGGGTACCGCGGCAGCCATCCGGCGGAGGGGCAACAGATTGACAGCTCGGTGTATAAGCGCTCGATGTACTCTGCACGAATTCGGGACGGATCATTATCAGACGCGCGTCTGAGGTTATAAAAGGATCGTTGTTGCAAGCAGTATGAGGAGGTTTGTTATGTTCAAAAAAAGTTTGACACTGGGAGTCGCTCCGGTCAAAAGGTCTTTCCTTGACATGGATGCGGCAAAGGCGGAGAAAGACCATTTCATGAAAGTGATTTCAGAAATCCGCCCGGACGTCGTGAAGATCGTGGACATCGACGACTTGACGGAAAACGGGATCGCTTTTGACAATGCCGTCGTCCCGGGCATCATCAAAAAATTTAAGGAAGCCGAAGTCGATGCGCTGTTTATCCCGTTCTGCGACTTCGGAGAGGAATCGGTGGCTGCCGCGGTAGCGGGCGCTTTCAAGCTGCCGACTTTGGTCTGGGGGCCGCGGGACGAATTCCCGAATTCCCAGGAAGCGCGCGGCCGCGACACACAGTGCGGGATATTTGCCGCTACGAAGGTCATGCGAAGGCACAATGTCAAGTTCAGCTATATCTACAATGTCCGCACGGACTCGGAGGAGTTCCGTTCCGGATATCTGAATTTCATACGTTTTGCGAACGTCATCAAGGACTTAAACGGGCTTCAGCTCGCGAAGATCGGAAACCGCCCCGGGCCGTTTTGGAGCGTGCTCACCAACGAAGCGGACCTGCTCACAAAACTGAATATCAGCGTGCTGCCTCTCAGCCCGACGGTGATCATGAACGAGGCGGACGAGCTGCGCGCAAAGAAGGACAGTGCGTATACCGGGTATTTGGCGGATCTTAAAAAACGTTTTGATCTGAGTTCGATGGACGATGAGAGCATCGAGAAGACCGCGGCGCTGAAAGTCTCCGTACAGAACCAGATCGCCTCAGTGGGCGCGTCGGTCTGCGCGTTTGAGTGTTGGTCCGCGTTTTTCCCGTACGGCATCGTACCCTGCGTGCTTCTCGGGGATATCACGGACGACGGAGTGCCGCTCGCCTGCGAGTGTGATATCAATGGAGCGATTTCCCAGGCGATACTGCGCGCTGTGAACCTCTACGACGAGTCGGTATTTCTCGCTGACTTGACCATCCGCAATCCGGAAAACGAAAACTCCGAGTTGCTCTGGCACTGCGGGCCTTTCCCGTACTCCCTCAAAGCCGAAGACTCCGCCGCTGCGCTTGTCGCCGGGCAGGAACAGTTCCGCCTCAAGGACGGCGACCTGACGCTTGCGCGCTTTGACGACATCGACGGCAAGTACGTGCTGTTCGGAGGCGAAGGGAAGACTACCTCGGGCCCAGAGACCATGGGCACATACGTCTATCTGGAAGTCGACGATTGGAAACGCTGGGAAGAGAAACTCGTGTTCGGGCCTTATATCCATCATATCGGAGGCGTTTACGGCAAATACCTCCCCGTGCTGCGCGAAGTAGCCAGATACCTGGGAATCGACTTTGACAATGCACATGAACAGGGAATTTACAGCCTGTAGCCATGCAGTCTGTGTAATCGCAAAAGCATTCGACGAAAGAGAAGGAGGATATTTCTATGAAGACAATAGCAGCCAAACCGTTATCGAGGGACGCCTTTAAGAAATACGGCGAGTACCAGGATCTTTTGAACGATGAAGAGCTTGCGGAAAAGTCGATATTCCCGGAAGGGTTTTTCCCGGATGTCCTTTATATGGACTGGGGCGGACAGACGCCGCCGACCGTATCTGTCTGCCAGGTGAAGAAACCGGAAAAAATCGTCGTGAACTTCATTGAGGCCCATAAGTATACCCACGAGGGATTGCTGCCTATAGACGGCGACGTCGTGATCTACGTCGGGAAGACCTTCGGAGACCCTGAGACATTCTCAGTAGATGAGCTGGAGGCTTTCATCGTGCCCAAGGGGACTTATGTGAAGCTCTACCCGCTGATCCTCCACGGCTCCCAGTTCGGGCTTGAAGAGGGCGTCACGCATGTGCTGTGCCAGCTCCCTGCGAGGACGTTCGCAAACGACATGCTTGCAAAAGTGATTGAAAAAGAAGAAGAGATGGGCGAGATAGTCCTCTGAGGATACCGTCCCATACTGAGTTCTGATTTAAAAAAGGAGGTGTAAAGCTGTGGATGATAAATTAAGTCTCAGGACAAAACTGGCATACGCTTGCGGCGATGCCGGATGCTGCTTTATCACATATATAAGTATCAACTATTACACGTTTTACATGACGAACATGATCGGGCTGTCTTTGGTGGTCGCGAGTATCATCGTCGTCATATCGCGCATCTGGGATGCAATCAATGATATCTTTGTCGGCGTGATGGTCGACAGGACATACACGCCGAAAGGCAAGGCCCGCCCGTGGATCAAGTGGTTTTTGATCCCATTGGTGGTCATCTCTATCCTCATGTTTGCCGTTCCGAACAGTTTGCCGAATTCGGCGAAGGCTGCGTGGTGCGGGATAGCTTTCTGCATATTCACGCTCTTCTATACGACGGTCAATCTGCCTTACGGCGCCATGCTTCCACTTATGACGAAGTCTGGTTCCCAGCGCACACAGCTTGCCACGTTCCGCATGTTCGGGGCGATGGTGGGCGTGATTGGCATCCAGATCTTTTTCCTGCCGACAGTCGCTATCATTGC
>JAISAW010000072.1 GCA_031266515.1 Eubacteriales Family XIII. Incertae Sedis bacterium | reverse complement strand
AGCGTTTTCAATGCAGCATTCGCTTCTATTGCGCTCAGGTCAAACCCCATGGAGTACTCGACATAGAGTATGTCGTGTGGCTTCAGCTTGTAGTGCCCTTTGTCGTCGAACGTAGTGCCATTTCCTGAATTCGCGTCAAAATCCCCGAAATTGAACATCATCGACTTGCTGTCCGAGGCCAGAGGCTGGCCTGAAGTCGCGCTTGGAGAGACGGTATCCCCCAAAGTGAGGAGGACTTTATCCTTGACGTCCCCGTCGAGCAAGGTATATATTTTAATGTTATTTATATCTATCTTCCAGTAATCCCTCAGCTGATCCGTCCAGTCCGTGCCTCTTCCATCGGTGAGCCTCGGCAGGACATCTGTGACGCGAATGTTTGTGAGCGTATTGCCACCGGCACCTACCAGCTGTTGGTCGTTTTGCAGGGCGAGCTTGAAGGTCACCTTGTCGTCTATGTCTATATCCACAGGTGTCTTTGAAGCGGTGAAATCCCCGTTGTTCACCTGCAGGCTTTTCATTGTCGTGATCTCTCCGTTGTTCGTGATAGTCACTCCCTCCGCTTCGCTTTTGACCCACAGCCCGAAAGCCTTAGTGTCAGTCCCGGGGATGGCGGCAAGCTTGTCCCAATAGGCCTTTGAAGCGGGATTGCCCTCATAGACGGCTTCCGCACTCGCCATGTTTGCCGCCACGAATGAAGCGCCGGTCGGGAAGGACAACGATGGTTTCAGTGGAAGCGCATGGCTGGTACCGTAGACTTCGTTCAGCACCTGCGGCGTCGCCACGATCTTCGCGACATTCACGCCAAGCTCGACAGAAACATAATCATCTCTGTGGAGGGTCACATCCGGGAACCTCCAGGTATAGATATTCGGAGATAGTTTTACAAACTCAACCTTGCCGAGATACGGCTCCCCGTTCAGGTAAGCGGTGTAGTCCGGGTTCGCGTCGTAGTAATGCAGGGTGAGGGTCTCGGGCTGCATGTAGTCCATGATGACCGGGTCTTCGATCACCAGGTCGCTCGAAACAGAGCTGGGCGTGGCGTTCGTCAGCTTCAACTCAAACCTCAGCACTCCTTCGCTGCCTGCGAACACTTTGTTTCTTGGATCCGTAGACGGATTGTAGTTCGGGGCTGTCTTCGTCTTATCGACCTTCATCACCGGGCGCTCGGACACCTTGATCTCTATAGCCGCATCGTCCTTGCTCTGCACCAGTGCGCCTGAACCGTCAGCTTTTGCCGCCGCGTCAGTCGTCACCGTATTTACGATCCGACTCACTTCCGTTTGGGCGGCAGTGGGCTGGAACTTGTCAAAAACCACGTCGGCCTCGATGGCACCGGGCGTGAACTTCGTACCGACAAATGGGACCGTAGCGTCTTTGTCGTCGGTATATTCGACCGACAGGTACTGATCGGTGCCCGCAGGTACGCTAAAGCTCGTGGCATCGCTCTCGCTCAGCATCTGCCAGGCTCCGCCGTTGACCCTTGCGTACACCGGGGTCGCCGCATTGTTCTTTTCATCCTTTGCGGATTTGAACGAAACTGACGGGTGGATCCGTACCCCCGTGACCCTGTATCCGGGGTTGTTGCCCGATACGTCAGGAACTTCGATCTCCGTGTTTGAAGCGTTCCTGCCCATGAATGTGAACATCCGGTTTGTCGCGCTGCCGTCGTTTACGACGTAGCTGTAAAGCGGCAGGCTGTTATTCGCCGGTTTTTGAGTGACCTTGTAAGTTGTGGAGAATCCGCCCGACGACAGCTCAGTGACAGCCGGGCCGTCTGCAGCGCCCTTTTCCCCGGGCATCACGGTTTTTTCAACAGTGAGTGCCGCAGGGGTTTGTGGCCCGTCAACAAACGAAACCATCCTCACGCCGGACGCCGGGCCGCCTTCCGCAGAGACCACGAGCTGCTTTATGGCGTCGTCGTACCACGGGTCAAGCTCATACCCCGAAGGCGGGGCTATCTCACGTACCCAGAAGTATTTGTCCTCCGTTGCGAAACCTGGCGTGAACTGCACATAGCCTTTTCCCTCGGCGTCTTCCCTGATTTCGAGCAGATGGCCGCTGCCGGGAGTCGTGTCGCCGGCGACAGCGGCATTGTAGTCGTCGTAAAGAGCGAACTTCGCGCCAGTCTTCCCTGCAGCGAGCTCAGTCGCGGTAAGCGTCACCATCTCGCCTGTGAAGTAGTCGAGCTTCTGTGCCAGCAGCACGTAGCCGGAGAACGGGTTTTGAATGGTCAGCGTATTTGTGTCCGCGTCCCAATCCCCGTTGTCCGTCTCCACTTTCAGCGAATTTGTAGCCGCATCGTAGACCACGTTCAAGTTTGTATTTCCCGAATTCCCGAGGATCGTGTCAGGGGCGATATCGTCCTGGTTTGGAGGCGCTTTGCCGTCCGTATAGCCCGACATCTTGTATTTCGGATTTGACAGCAGGTAGTCGTGCAGCGGGGCGATTTGCTCCGTCACCCTGTACTCGCCTGTACTCATGATGGGGATCGAGCCGGTGACGCCTATCTCATCGGGGCTGTCGGCCGTAGTCTGGTCGTTCGTCGCCCAGTAGCCCGAATATCCGGGCAGGGCTTCCCCTTTCCCAGGAACTGAGTCATAGTCTCCCGCCGTGACGCTGTTTGATGTCTTGCCGTCCTTGAGGTGCCACAGGTACATGGGCAGAAGCACCACTCGGACTCTCCTCTCAGGGATATATCCCAGCGCATCCGGTGTGCCTATCGCCGGATAAATCGTCTCCTTCGCCACACGTATGTTGATCGGAAGTGGGTTCAGCACAGCTTTCACATTGACGTTTGCCGGGTTGTCGTAGCCGACATACTCCGGCTGCCGGGCGGGCTGCACCGTCACCGGTATGAACTCGGCCCGGCGCGCCCTGCCTGTCGGAGCTTTTGTCTCGCGTATGAGGTAGTCGCCCGCAGGCACCGTAGCCACGTACTGTGCGGCTGGGGTGGGATCGCTGTCGACGATATGCACTGCTGCGGGCCCGCTCGGCGTAGTGCCATCTGCGGTCGGGAACAGGTCAAACTCGGCGTCCGTCAGATTTTGCGTGTCGCTCGCCGATGTGAATTTCTTTATTTCCACCGTACCTTCTTCAGAGCGGTTGTAGAAATATTCCGGCGTGGCCATCACGCTGGGCATAAGGGGCTTGTCCGCACTGCTCAGCACTCCGTCTGTAGCGCTGTTGTTGCGCAGGTATACCTCCCCGGTTTCATTTATCTGCACATAGACGGGGGCATCGTCCTTGATCCAGCCCGTGCTGGTGCTCGTTTCAGTGACTTTATAGAGGCCTTTTTCAAGCGCTGTTTTGACCGAATCCTGAGCTACCGCCCATTTGATGCTTCCGCTGTACGGCCCCGGTTCAGGCCCGGCATAGTCGCTGCCGTCGGCGTTGATACGCTGCCATGAGAAGTCCGCCTCAGCAGGCCTTCCCCCTCCTTCGGATGAAATGCCGCCCTTCCTGACTACAAGCGCGCCCTTGGATGGATGGTTCACGTGTATGCTCACAAGGCCATTGTCCACTGTGAACCAGACACCGGTACCGTCTGTCATCGCCGCCTCCATATTGTTTGGGATGGCGGTGCCGTTCAGTTTCGGAGCAAGAAGCCCCGAAGTGACCACTTGGCTGTTCGCAACGGCAAATGTGATCTCGTTTGCGCTCGCAGCCGCATTTTGGATATAGTCGGTGCGGCTGATCCCTGCCGGTGCCGCAGCCAGTTTGGCAGTGTATATGCCGTCTTTCAGAGGCGACAAAGTGGCGTCCGTTTTTTCCGCTTTCGACACGAGCTTCCCTGTAGTGCCCGTGGCAAAATACCCGTCCGGAGCGGTCACATCATAGGTACCGCTGTAGCCCTCGTCGTTTATGATAGCGCCATTCCATCTGTTCCTGATATCAACGGAAGGCTTGACCTTGTCGCTGACCGTCAGGCTCGTGGACTGGAGCCAGTTCCCGGCCTGCTCCGTCGGATATACGACGACCGGCCCTATGATATCGGAGGCATCCAGGGCCCCGTCGTTGTCGAGGCTCGAAGTGAATTCCCCCTTGCGTTCGGATGCGGCTATGCCCTTGAAGTTTTCGGTTTTCCACTCACCGAAGTCGTTCAAGCCCGCAGGCGCGGCCGACTCCCTGATGATGTAGTACCCGGGAGTGACTTTCAGGGTAGTCTCTTTGAGCGCGGGATCCGCAGAAGACGACCAATTTGTAACGTGTGACGCGTTTTCAAACGCCTTCTTCACATCGCCGTCTTTGAAATTGCCGCTGCTGTCAATGTCGCCAGGGTCGCAGCGATACACGGAAAACACCGCTCCCGCCAAATCGGAAGAACTGTTTGCCGCCCTCTTGTGAAATTGTATATAGCCCGTGCCCTTGTAGTTTTTCAAGTGGAAAGGCACAGCGTCGGCAATCGCCACGTCGTTGGAATTGCCGTTTTCGTACAGGTCTGTCCAGGTCGTGTCTTCGTTGCTGATGGTAAACCCGAACGTCGGCGGATTTGATGGATCGAACTCGTAGGCACCGCTGGTCGGAGGGGTCCCTCCGGGATTGTTCAAATGGGTGCCTGCAGTTTCAATAAAGATGAGAGACCAACTCTTGTAGGAGTTCGCATACTTATGCTTTATATCATCCGAAACCTTTCCCCAGTCTATCACTTCACCTCCGTTAGGGACTATGCGGTTGTCCGATGAAGACAGTTCCGTGTTCAGAGGGAACTGCACAAACGGGTTCGGGCCGGAAGACGCCGCAGCGTCAGTCCAGTCCTGGCCGCCATAGTAGAATGCCTGCGAAATATCGAAGTAGTCGGTCATGAATTGCCCGTAACCGAGGTCTCCGCCGGCAAAGTCATTCGTCTTAACTTGAGTCAGGGGCTTTCCGTCGACCGTCGGAAGGGCATGGTAAGCCCCGCTGCTGTCCACAAACGCAGGGTAGACGTCAAATTCGGCGTTGGCTATGACGCTTGCCCACTCGTAAATCCCGGTGATCCCCATGCCGTAGCCGTCCTTCTCGCCGTACATGCGGATATTCCTGTGCTTCGCCATCCAACCCGGCGGGGCATATTCGTTTGAGTTTCCGAACACGACATCGATGATTTTCTCATCCTCTGAAGTGATGACTATTTCAATGCCGTGCTTTGGCATTTCCAGCCAGCCCGGATCCTGCGACGGCATTATGGTCTTCTCTTTGTTCGGTTTCCCGCTTCCGTTTACGTTCACATACACGCTTGAGGTCTGGTTGCCTTTCGTACCGGCTTCATCCCAGACATCAAAGTCGCTGAAACTCTCGGGTGTCTCGATCTCTTCGACCCAGTAGTGCCCGTTTGGAAGCTCACGCGACCACGCGTAGTGGGATGAGCCGAGATTGCCGTTTCCGATTGTCAGGTTGTTGACAAGTTTGCCTTTCACCCAATTGCCCGATCCGGCCGGTTCCTCATTCATGACCCAAATGTTGAATTTGCCCCCGATGATCTGAACTTCGCCGAAGTTCGGCGCAGTCGCATCGTGGGAGACATCAAACCCGTTTGACCTGTTTGCCCCGTCGTGAAGTTTCAGCGGCAGTTTGCTTATCCGCAGATGGTGAGGCTCTATCCTGTCGATGAGCTCATAATATACGCCCACCGGCGACGGCTTCGGACCGCTCGGCTTTTCGACAAGCCAGACAGTGCCTTCATCGCTCAGCTTGAATTTGATATCGGCTGACGTCAACGTGTACTTGAGGTCCGCCCCCGCGTCTGCGCCGGGGATGGCGGGTGCCTCGACTTCTTCAAGTTTGTATTCCTTTGATGGATCCATCCCCTTGAAGTTGATCTGCCCGTCGGTGCCGGAGATGATATACGGGATTGTCGACGGTGAACGCCCTTCGTTGGTAAGCGTACCGTCGTCGTTCATTTTATAGTAGTTCCCGTCCTGGTCTTTCAGCGTGAACTTGGCACCCGGCAACAGCTCCGTCTGGCGTTCGACGGCGCTTTTCCATTCGCTGGTCTCGCCGAGCTTGACAAAGTTCAAGTCGGGGCGCCTGATGTTGGTCAGGGTCACATTGGTCGTCACAGGGACGCTGCTTCCGTTGCTCGGCGCCGACTCGCCTATAGTGCTTGCCGGAGGGGGCTGCCCCTCCCAGGTGACCGTCGGCCATCCGTTATCGTTGATATCGATTTTCGTGATGACATCAGGCAGTATATAGTGCTTCGCAGAGGCCGTCTCCTTGACGTAATAAATCCCCGGAGCCAATCCTCCGACAGGCGCGGTCCCCGTGCTGTCGGTCGTGACGGTCTGCACGGAGGCTGTGTCATTCCGCGCGTTTTCAAGCGTACGATAGACTTTGAATTCGACGCCGGGGAGCCTTGAGGCGGATGCGTCCGACGAAGTCTTTATGAAATTGACGAGGTTATAAGGCACATTATAGACGTCGCCCGAAAGCTTTACCGTCGGGTTTTCCTCGCCTCCGTACATGCTTTCATCAATCACGATTTTCACAGGTGCACGGTCAGCCGGAAGGGAGTCTACCGCGCTCCGTGACACTATGGCCAGAGGTTCCCCCGGCAGATCGAATACAGGCCAGTAGCCCGGGGCCATAAAGGCGCCGCCGGGCAGATCCGTTTCAACCAGCAGCCAGGTCCCGGCTTCAAGGTATCCGTTAAAAATGAAGTGCCCCGTGCTATCTGAAGTGGCCCTCAGGTTCGTGCGTTTGTATGTCGTAGTCCCCTGCTCCGTTACCAACAGGTACATCGAGAAACTGGCTGTCGCCGGGATATTGCCGCCGGCCAAATTGTCCCTTCTGTATTTGAACCCTTCCAGACGGGGAGGGTATCTCCACACGAACGCTACGGTTTGGACGCTGTCCCCATGTATGATATTCCCATTCGATACCGATACGAGGGGCTGGGCTGCCGTCTGCGGGGCAACGGTCAAAGTGGTAGTGCCCGAAACCAGGGAATGGTCCCCGTTCATACTGCGATGCAGCCTGAGGGCACCGGAGACATTGTAAGGCTCGACGCTGTATGTCCCTGCAGGGACAAGCTCTTTGTAAAGGCCGCCTGCAGGTATCGTTATGGCTTTGGCAGTGAATCCGCTGCCTGAAGTCTGAGATATGAAATATTGGTTCCCGGCCTTCGCGGAGCCGGAATAGTTGAAGTCCTGAATTGCAAGCTCTGCGTACAGCGAGCGGTTGATAAACACGCCTCCTGTGAGAGAGCTGTCCGAACCCGTCCATGGCGCCTTGCCGCCAGTGACATGGCCGTTTGGGTTGTCCGGGAAATTCCCATCGGTATCCACGGGGTATGCCCTGAAGGACTCCGCTGTTATTTCCACTTTCACTTTTCCGCTCTGCTCAAGTGAATACAGATCGCCTGCGTCGGAACCGCCTATCTTGAGCCCGACTTCTTTGATGTAATAGACGCCCGCCGGAAATTCTTTCATGATATAGACGGGACTGGCGGAAGAAACCGTAAAGTCCTCGGCGTCCGAAGTGAGGGGGTTGGCCAGCCCGGTGTCACGGTAGAGCTTATATGAAGCTACGAAATTCGCCGGTTGTGGCGAGAGTGCCTTGCCGGAAGAGTCTGTGAAGATTTTTCCCGCGACAAATCCGCCTTTGTTTCTGTTCATGAAGGCTTTGTAGACTTTGATCTCCCCCGACGAAACTGACACGTCGTTTGACCCGGAAGAACCCGGTTCTGTTTCGCTGTAAGGGCGCGTCGCTTTCAAATAGTAGTTCGTATCTATCCCATCCGCTTTGATGGTGTATGAAGAGGCGCTCGGGTTTAGAGGAACGTTTTCAAATCGGATATAGTGGCCGGCGCTGTCAGTTGAATCAGCGATGCCCGAAGCCACTGCCACAGAGCCGTCCATGAGCTGTATCGGCGCAGCGGTGTTTGGAATGACCGTCGTGTAGTAGTCGTCGTAAGCCGAAGGGTATTGGAACGCTTGCTGTGCAAGCGGATATATCCTGAGCGACCCTACTTTGGAGGATTCGTTTGTCACCTCGTAAATCTTTGAAGCCGGCGTGTAGTCCGCAGGGATATTGGCGGGGTTTGACAAGTCCCCGGGGAAAGGCGGGTCGATATACAGTTTTGATATGCCATTCATATCGGGTTCAGTGACTATCACGAGTGCGCCCGGGCCGGAAGCCGCCAATGAAGACGGCGTGACTATGTCCACATCGGAAGAAATCCCCACAGTCTCCCGGAGTCTGTATACGCCCGGATACAAATTCGCGAAAGAGACAGTCGATTCTGTTTCGTTCGTCACGAGCGGCGCTACGAGCGGACTCGTGGCGGGGCGAGGGGTCGTCATATCCGCAGGGTCGACTTCCTGAAGGCGGAACTCGACATTCGGGGTCTTCTGATACGTCTGCTTGAGCTTCGCCGTATAGGGACGCCTCTCTCCTGAGATCTTCAGGTATTTGGATATGCCGAGCGACGGGCGGGCGGGTTCCATCTGCTTCCAACCGATGGCTGCGTCCGCTACCGACTGGGTACTCGTGGCACCCGGCTGCACCACAGGGACATAGCTGACCTCCGCGGTATTCGTGATCGACTGCACAGCCGGCGGCCCGGAACCGTTCAGCATTTTCGTGTATTGGTTTTTATTATAGATGGCTTTGATGTAATAGGTCTGGTTTTGCAGGTATGCGGGCTGGCTCGGGATATCCGCGCTCCATGTGATCCTCTTGGTCGTCCCATCCACATCGGCCACGGTATACTTTCCGAGCTCCGTATCCGCCTGGTCATAGACTTTGACGCTCGTGGGGGCACCTTGCCCATAGCTCACGAGGGTGTCCGTGACGGAGACGCTCTGCATGTAAAGACGTCCTTGATCCCCGGAAGCCTTGTTCGACCGGACATCTACCTTGTAGGTGATCGTCCAGGAGTCCTCGGCATCGGGGGTCATGACGTCGGCATACGAGCGGTCGCGCAGGTCGGTGAAGACCTGATCCGCGGCCGTCGCAGGCTGCGTGATAGATTTGGAGGCTTCCCACGCCTCATTCGCCAGTGCGGTGAGCTTGACGACACTGGCAGAAGAGCTTTGAAGAGCAGGGCTTGCAACCCGGCCCGGAGCATTGTTTGTCACTCCTTCAGCTTCGACTATCCATGCCTTTACATCTATGGATTTGCCGTCGGGGGTCAAGCCGTCGGCAAAGGTGTAGTTGACATAGGTCGCGGGCCTGTCCGCAGCACCTCCTGCTGTGGGGACCCAAATCAACATGGCGTTGTCGAGCTTCTCCGACGTACCCGGTATAGTGACTGCGGTATTGTTTGGAAAGTCCGGGATGTCCTCCGCATAGTTGACTCCGGCGTACTGCACGGAGAAACTGCCGCTGCTCGACATCGACGTATGCTTATCGTCGTTTGGGCCTTCTGACAGGATCGGGAGGATTAGCAAATATCCTCCGGGCGCGCCGGTGACTTTTGAATTGATCCTCACCTGAAGCGCCTTTCCCGACAGCCCGGTAGTACCGGTAGCCGTCGGGTTCACTCCGACCTCAAGGTCGGCACCTGCCTCCTGAGGCGATATTCCGGCTAAAGCCTCGATACTTTCGGGCGAAGACAAGTTTTTCGCATAGCCTGCAGCTTCTTCCGCAGGCGAGACAGGATCTTCATTTTGCCCCGCGCTTTCCGAAGGCGGCGCAGGATCGCCTGCAGCGACGCTTTCGTCAGGCACTGTCCCATCAGGCACTGTCCCATCGGGCGCAGTTCCGTCGGGCACGGGTTCTTCGGCTGCGGCCTCATCAGGTGTCCCGCCATCAGGCGGGGCGGCACCTGTCTGAGGAAGTTCGGGCGGATCAGACACAGCCTCAGCTTTCTCCGAATTCTCTCTCATCTCATCCGCATAGATTGGAAGCCCTATGGTCAATACCACAGCGAATACCAAAAAGATGCTTACCATTTTTTTCAGACTCATCATATCTCTTCCCTCCCCCTGACTGGAAATCGAAAACGAGTTTTAGAATCTCTGGACACCAATAAAAAGTCGAGTGCGTCCGTTATGAAAATGACTGCGAAGCAAGTCCACGTTTCCGTCGTCCTGGCGCAATGTCCAATCATATGGACAACAAACTATACGCGCAGGAACGGCTTTGTTTTAAAGTGTACAGAACTCCGCTACTTTAAACAAGCATGGTGAACTTATGTAAAGTCAAGGGTTTTTGTAAGGATAACGAAGAGATAATGAAGAGAGCCAATGCGAGGCAATTGAGTATGTGACAGCGAGGGCCGGGAATATCGTGCACAGGCTCCCGGGGGATCCCGGTGTTTGGCCGTGCGCGACGCATAGCGTCAGGAAAAGGGACAAGTCGGCAATGCTCTGACTTGGAGATAGGGATTGGGATAGTAGATTTGCTGATCTTGCCCCCATTTTTCTAAGATCAGGATAGCTACGCGATTGTGCCTCCTGACCTTGTGTATTGTAGCACGGCATAGTATAAGAGGTAAACGATAAACGCACAAACTACATTTGCTTTCACGGTAAATACACATTGTGGAGCAAACGGGCAATATAATTGTACAAAAATAGTACACAAAGCCATCGGCGCGCCTGTTTTGCCCCCTTACGCCGCTTTATTTCCCTCCCGGATTTATCGCGCAAACCCTCAGTCGAACTTAGGACTTGTCAAACAATAACATGCGATTTTTCACCAGTTATTGTTTGACAAGTCCTTAGATTTTTTGAAGGCCCTGCATATGAAAAAGGCGCATATCGCGGCGACGACCGCTTCGGGTATGCCATTGGTTATCACAGACGTGCAGAGTATCCCGAAAAGCGATCCCTCCGTGAGCCCCATGCCTTGCGTATATGCGTCTTCAAAAAACAGGTATACACCGCCGAGCACCAATATGGTATTCGTCATGCTTCCGGCTACGGCGCTGACGCAGTAGCTTATAAAATCGCCCGCTGTATCTTCCTTCAATTTTTTCAGCAGAAGGATGAAGATCAGTATCGACGAGACGATGAAGAGAGCGATGAGCCCGCCCCACGCGAACCGCGAAGATATTTCGTATTTCATCAACAGTTGCGTGAAAGCGTAGACTATCACAAAGACAAGCACGGATACGAGCAGCCCTCCGACCAGGCCTCCCAGCGCATACAGCACGATTGAAGGCCTCACCCGGCCGCCTGCTCCCGAGGACGCCTCGCCGCCGCTCCGTTCGATCTTTCGCTGCCTGCGCTTTTCGCTTTTTTCACTCGCTATCCCGACTTTTTTGAAGGCGAGATAGATACCGCCCGACACGGTCCCCACGAGGATACGGGGGACGAAACATATGACGAGGCTCCATCCGTTTCCGTGTATGTCTCCCAGGGAGTAGAACGGCGTGAAGACAAACGCCATGATTGACGGGGGCATGAACGTCCATACTATAAACGAAAAGAATCCTGCGAAGAATCCCATCAGCGAACCGAGTGCCGGCCCGAACATTATGCCGGCGAGGACGACGGGTATCATCCCGAGCGTAGCCACTATAAGCGGCGGTGCCAATGGTATCGATCCGAGCGGGGTGAAGCAAACCACCGCGAGCACTGCAAGCAGCACCGAGAATCTGACCAAGAGTAAAGTCTTTCCTTTAGAAGTTGCCATAAAGTACCTTCTCTTTCTATGTCTCTGTAGCAATATTTATTTGTCAGAGCAATAACTTATGCCTATTTATACCGGCCTTGCTAAATGTAGCTATTTCAAGGCCTTTATAACATTTGATATGCCGGCCGAGAGTATCTGCGCATCCACTCCCGCAGCCACCGAATCGTATCCCATGCCGAAAAACTGCTTTGCCTTCTCAGGCGAACCCGCGTATATGAACGACCATTTTCCGGCGTCGGAGCATACCTTCTGAACCTTCTCAACGGCATCGAGCAGAGGTTTGGAATCGAGGTCGCCCGGTACGCCGAGCGAGATCGACAAATCGTATGGGCCGACAAAGATGCCATCCACGCCGGGCAGTTCGGCAATCTCTTCGATGTCCCGGAGAAATCCCGCCGTCTCGCACTGCGGCAGAAACAGCGTCTGCTCATTCATCAGGTCGAAGTATCCTTTGATGTCCTGCATTGATTCGGCAAACCCGAACCCGTTTGCGCGCACCACCCCGAAGCCGCGGTCGCCTATCGGCCTGTACTTGACCCTTCCTGTCAGAATGAGGACTTCCTCAAGTGAGCGCACATATGGGACCACCAGCCCCTGCGCCCCGTTGTCAAGGCTTTTCAATACAGCCGCCCTGTCGTGGCCATGCGGCCTTACCAGGGGAGTGACGCCGTGGCGCTCCGCAGCTATCACCGCAGGGATATCGCTCTCCGGCTCATGCGGCCCGTGCTCGTTGTCAATGATGACGTAGTCCAGCCCCGCCATAGCGGCGCTCTCTATATTTGCAGACCCGCCAAGCACTGTAAAAATACCTATCGGTTTCTCGCCTTTTTTCAGCTTTTCAAGCAACAGATTTTTCATAGCCACACCCTTTCATCCGTCCGCCCGATTTGAAGGTAATGCCTGGGCGCAACGTACAAATGATAGTACATAAAGGGCGTTACTTCAATCGCAAATTCCGGTAAACAGCTATTTCCTGGTCGAAATGGTTACAGACAGCGGGTGTAGGATTTCAGCGTTTTTTGGAAATACGTGTGGACGGTAACTCGAAATATTTTTTGTAGAAAGGCTTGCACCGGGCGCTGCTTGCTGATATACTCTGGAAAATATTACCAGACGCCACGCTCACTTGATGAAAGGAGGAGCCTCATGTATGACACAGACCTTGACAGATGTCTGATCTGCGACACGGAGCCCGCTGATGTTTATTTTAAAGGGCAGGTTATCTGCGAGGATTGTCTGCAAGCTGTCAAGGTGTACTATCAATCGAGTACCACAGTAAGCGTTGACAAGGCACCGGGTATCGAACGCCACAACGCATAGCAACCGGGGTATCGCACGAATTCGAATTGTCACAAACCCAGGGGGTGCCTGTCGGTGCCCCCTGGGGGATAACTGCAGAGCTTATTTATTACCCCGGCAGCAAATAGCAGGAAGTCGCGCCGGTCTTTCCGCTAATCTGCTTTTCGCACGGTTCAATGCTTTCGGTATTTCAGGATGCTTCAGTATTTCGAAATATCGTCGACAAATTCCTGCTCGTCGCCTTTCAGCTCCGAGCTTGCGGCGCGGTAAGCCTCGGCGGGAGAGATGCCGGCTTCTTCGTTGACCTCGTGCGTATGGCTTGGAAGTTTCCCCTCCATATGTCTGTCATGAAAGGGAAATGCCGGGATGTTCAGCGGCTTTTCCGACCTCAATGGATTGTCCAATTTGAATTGCGCTACCATTTCGCTCAGCAGCTCGGCCTGTGAATTCATCTCTTCGCTCGCAGCGGCGCTTTCCTGGCTTATCGCGCTATTGTTGTAGACTACGCTGGTCAGGTCCTGGACGCTCGAACTTATCGCCTCAATGGAATTCCTCTGGTTTTCCGCAGAGGCTGAAATTTCGTCAAGGTGGTTGCTTATCTTCGCGATGCCGTCTTCAATAGTCAGGAAAAACTCGATCGCTTTGCCGACTATTGCCGCGCCCTGCTCCGATTTTACGATCGTATCGGCGATCAGCTTGTTTGAGTCACTTGCCGCGTTTGAGCTCTTTGTAGCAAGGCTTCTCACTTCATCGGCGACGACGGCAAACCCCTTTCCGTGCGATCCCGCCCTTGCCGCTTCCACCGCCGCATTCAGCGAAAGTATGTTGGTCTGGAAGGCGATCTCATCTATTATCTTCATCACGGATTTTATCGAATGGCTGGCATCGCTTATCTCGCCCATCGCCTGATTCATATTTTTCATATGGACCCCGCCCTCTTCGGCACTCCTCCTGATATCCGCAGTGAGCCGGCTCGCAACGGTCGCGCGCTCCAGGTTTTCCTTTGCCTCGTTTGCGATGCTTCCCGCCGCTATGTTCAGCTGGTCTACGCTCGTACTTTGCTCGGAGCTACTGTGCGCGAGGCTCTGTGCCCCGCTTGAAAGCTGTGCAGCGCCGTTTGAAAGCTGCCCTGTGGATATGGAGACGTCCCTCACCGCCGCGCTTATACGGGTGATCATGTCATTGATTGCGATGCCTACGACATCGAGGTCGCTGAGCAACGGCACCTGTTTCGTCAGATCCCCTTTTGATATCTCCTTCAGTGTATCCACTTTCGCTTCAAGCCCGTCGACCATCTCGCCTATGGACCGTGCGAGGCTGTCATACTCGGCGACGCTGTCCCTGTATTTTTTCAGGACAGCCCTGTGCTCTTCCGGCAGCTCAAAGTCCCCGGTCTTCCCTATATAGCTCACTACCCTTTCTATGTCGTCTATGGGGTTGTAAATTTTTTTCGAAAGGTATGACGCCCATATTGACAGCGTGATGCCGCCGATAAGGCCCATCACGGCTGCGGCGGCCATCCATATTTTCAGTTCGTCCGGATGTGAGCTGATCCTGAAAAACGCGAAGCAGACCCCCGTAGTATAAAGTACGATAAATATCAGTACGGCAATACTTGCCGAAAGCAGTTTCAGTTTGACGCTTGCGCTGGTTTTGTTCAAAATACACCTCCAACAGATGTACGGGCGTTTGCTACACCGAATGGCTCCGCCGCTGCGCCCGACGCAAACTTGCGGCGTAAAGGATGCGGCGTAAAGGACAGGTTCATTATATGATAATTCGTGCGCCAAAGAAACAACGAGATTTGATGACGATGCGACTTTCGCTTTCTTTCTTTTGTTTTCTTTCCGCTGGAAACCGCTCCCCTCAAATCACTTCGAGGATATTTGGAAGCTTGGTCTTTTCGAGGATGATGTTGTCGCAAAAGACTTTTGCTTTTTCGATCTCTTCCGACGTCATGACAGTCCAGCCGAGGACAAGCAGCCCTTTATCCCTGAATTTTGCTATTCGCTTGTTTGGGAAGCTGTTTATCTCAAAGCTGATAAAATCGGGCTTTGCCAGGAAAAAGAGCCGTGCGTTTTTGATCCCGGCTTTGTTTATCCGCAGAGCTTTGTTGTTCTTGAAATTTGATGAAAGCAGGCCGCAGAAAAACTCAGGCGACAGTTTTTGCATGTACTTCACGACGAGCGGATGGAAGGACTGTATCGCGAATTTTCCATCGTATTCGGACTTGTAGGCGTGCAGCAGTCCCGTCACTTTTTCTTCATCGATTTTGTCGTGCCTCTTTACCTCGACGAGCAGGGGCACTTTGCCCGCCACCAACTCCAGCACATCTTCAAGCAGCGGTATCCCGTATCCGGTCCCCGCCAGTCGCAAATCTTTTATCACTGAGTAAGGCGTTTCGTGTATGATGGCGTCAAGCCCGGTCATGCGGCGCAGGTTTTCGTCGTGGAATACGAGGAACTTCCCGTCGGCTGAGCGCTGCACATCAAACTCGATGCAGACATTTTCTGCTATCGCCGCTTCAAAGGCGGGGATGGAATTCTCAGGCCTCGAAGGGTCATGAAGCCCTCTGTGCGCAATCGGGCGGTTCCGTATCCACGCGATATCGCCTCCGGTGGTATCGCGGTATTGCTTCTTTCCAAACCAATCTAAGATATTGAGTAAATGCATGGTTCGATTGTAAATCAAAGTCGCTTTCCGGTCAATCGCGATTGGGTAAAGTATGCAGGTTTTATCTAAAGGCATGTTACAGACGTATCTCCAAAAAGTGCTGAAAAGAGGCAGCCGTGGATGAAAGCCTACACTCTCTGCAACAAAGGCTCAGACCCTTTACACCGCTATCAGATGCGCCGTCCTCTTCCTCATGATCCGTTTCATGTGCAGGCTCTCCATCGCTGCGCACATTTTGTCCGCCAGGCAGACTACGAGCGATTCGCGGTAGCGGGGGCGCTTTGCGCTGAGTGGCCACATGTGCTTCAGGATGATGTCTTTCTCCAGATCCGTGAGGTCGTCAATATGGTCCGCCTTGCTGCACAGGCGCATTGCGTTTTTGTAAGCGACCTGCGGGTGGCTGAAGCAGTGGCGCCCATTGTGCTCGCCGTCGCGCCAGTCATACAGGAACAGATCGTGCAGCATGCCGCCTTTCGCGGCCGCGCGGTAATCAAGCCCGAACCTTTTGCAGATGCGGTAACTCATATAAGCTACATTTATGGAGTGTTCAAGAAAGTTCGCGCTTCCGTGACACGATATATATTCCATTTTTTTCACAGGATCTTCATTCAGAAGATCCAATACTATTGACTCAAATTCGTCGGTACTCTTGTTTGACATGAGATATATTATACCCCGTATCGCCCACGATTAACGCTTAAAGCGTGAAAAACCCTAAATTGAAATGTTCATCGTAGCTGGTGATGGGGGATGGCTTCGAGGCGCACCTCTACCGACGTGCCCTTCCCCTCTTTGCTCTTGAGGGAAATCTCCCCGCCGTACAGGTTTACCAGATGTTTCACTATGGAAAGCCCGAGCCCTGTGCCGCCGGCCTTGTTGTCGCGGTTTGAATCCACCCTGAAAAAGCGCTCAAAGACCCTCGCCTGGTATCTGCGGGGAATGCCGAAACCCGTGTCAGAAACAGTGAAAACCGCCTTGTCGCCGATTTTCTTTAACGTGATATCCACACTGCCTCCGGGCTTGTTGTATTTGACCGCGTTATCCACCAGGTTGCTGCACAGCTCTCGGAGCTGACGCCTGTTGGCGGACACATATACAGGTTCCAGGTCAAGCGAGATTTCAATCAGCTCTCCGTCTTTTATTGGCAATATCGAATCGGCCGCTTCCCTGGCTACGGCACTGAAGTCCAGAGGGACACGCTCTTCCGGCTCTATTCTTGATTCAAGGTTTGAGATCATCAGTATGTCGTCTATCAGTTCGGACATCCGCCTTGACTCTTTTTCTATCCTGAGGGCGATATTTTTCTTCTCGTCTTCATCCGTTATCATCCCGCTGCCGAGCATTTCCGAAAACCCGAGGATAGAGGTGATCGGCGTCTTGAGCTCGTGCGAGGCGTTGGAGAAGAAATCCTGCTTTTGCTGTTCGAGTTCCCTCTCCGAAGTGATATCGACGAGCATGATGGTGGCACCGCCATCTATGCTCTGGGAATCGCTCGGCTCGATCGGCGATATGAAGACGCGAAGATACAGCCCGCTCCTCGGCGACCACTGCACAGACGAAGAATCCCTGTCTTTCACGGCGACGTTTACAGCCTCCAGTATCTTCTCGTCCCAAATGTCGTCCCAGACCCGCGTCAGGATGTTGACCGCATCCATATCGGGATCGATCCTGAGGAACCTTTTGGCGCTCTCGTTGCAAAGAAGCACATTCCTGTCCGAGCTTATCATGATGAAGCCCTCAGCCATTTCGGAAAGGATGTGCCTGACCTTCTCGCGCTCGGAAAGGAGGTTTTGGTTTGAGACAGCTATGTTTTGCAGCAACTGGCGGATGCTCCCGATAGTCTTGTCCACCTCCTGGTAGCTTGAGCTGTATTCTTCCAGAAGCTCATAATCCCGGACAGAAAGCGCGTCTGCGACCTTTATGAGCGGTGCCGCAACAACATTTGAAAACCGCCCGGCAAGGAACAAGGCCAGGATAAGCGCTATCGCCATCGCCGAGGCAGCAGCGGGAAACTGCAGGAACACCGACTTCAAAAGCCCCGGATAGCTGTACGCCAAACGGATCACCACTCCGTCGTCCAGCTTCGTGGACGCATACATGAAATTCACGCCCATTGTATCGCTCTTTCTGACAGCGACCGCGACGCTTCCGACAGACGCATTCTTCACCTCCGTCCTGTCGCTGTGGTTGCCCATGGACTCGGCGGATGCGACCGAATCGGAGATGACCGCTCCGTCCACAGCTATGACTGTGACGCGCAGGCCTCCCGACACTTCGGACAGATACCGGGCATCCTGGTGGTCTGGATAGTTTTTTGCCGCAGAGACCGTCAGTGCAGTGAGCCATTCCTCAGTCTGCTGCTGCACGTGGAAAGCGAAGATGAAGGCGGAGATAAGGCCGCAGACCACCACTGCGATCAACGCCAACAGCACAAGCCGTATATATATTGCACGTTTCATGAACCAATCTCCAGTTATCTTCCAGCCAGTCTCCAGTTACTTTCCTATGAACCTGTAGCCTACGCCACGGATCGTCTTGATGTATTTCGGTGCCTCTGCGGCGTCGCCGAGCTTTGCCCTCAAAGTGCGTATGTGCATATCCAATGTCCTCGACTCGCCTTCAAACTCGCTGCCCCAGACAGAGTCAAGCAGCTCTTCCCTTGACACTATGCGATCCTTCAGATCGACAAGCATGCGCAGCAACTCGTATTCTTTGAATGTCAGATTGACGGGTTTGCCGTCCTTCGTGACCTCCCTCGTATTGTGGTTGATAGAGAGGCCGGAAAACACAAGCGTCTTTTCCTCAAGGCTGCGCGGGCTTTCGTTCGGTGCCCGGCGAAGCAGGGCTCGCAGCCTCGCAGCAAGCTCCATCGCACTGAAAGGCTTGACTATGTAGTCGTCTGCGCCGCAGTCAAGCCCTGAGACCTTGTCCATCTCCGCGGACTTTGCGGTGAGCAGTACTATCGGCAAGCCCTTTGTCTTCGGCGACTTCCGCAGACGCGCCGTCGCGTCCGTACCACTCATTCCCGGCAACATGATGTCGAAGATAGCAAGATCCGGAGGCGACTGCGCGATCGCCTTCAGCGCATCCTCCGCATTGTCAAAAGCCTCCACGTCGTACGAAAATGAAGTGAGAGTCAGCTTTATCAGTTCACGTATGCTCTCATCGTCTTCAATGACAAAAATCATCTTGTTCATCTCAAAACACCTTCGCGTCCTTGTGCTTTCCCGTCACGGAAAACTCCACCCATTCGCAGATATTCACTGCGTGGTCGGCGATCCGTTCCAGATACTTGGCGATCAACAGGAAATCTATCGCGTTGTCGATCGCATCTTCGTTTGACCGGAATACCGAGACAAGTTCCCTCTTTATCACGTTGAAATACTCGTCCACATCGTCGTCCCTGCGGCGCGTCTCCTTTGACAGTTCCAAATCCGTATTGATATACGACGTCACCGCGTCGTGCACCATGCTCACCGCTATCTCCGCCATTTGCGGGATATGCCCGGAGTCGGCAAACGAGTTTCTCACAGAGAGCCGCAGGGTGAGTGCGGCAATGTCGGCAGCGTGGTCGCCAATTCGCTCCATGTCGGTGATCATTTTCAGGCCGGTGGTGATTTTTTTCAAATCGGAGGCTACAGGCTGTTCCCTCGCAATCAGCCAAAGGCACTTTGACTCAATGGATTTCTCCAGATCGTCAATCGTCTTGTCCTGGTCTATGATAGCCTCGCACAGCGCCAGGTCGTTTTGCTCAAAAGCCCTCACCGAGTCCTCTATCGCCCGCTCGATCAAGCTGACCATCTTTATGATCTCGATGTGCAGCTCGTTCAGATCGTTTTCGTAACTTCTTCTCATCATATTGAATCCCTATCCCCCTGCTTTTATTATATTACAGGAAATCCTTTATACACATTTAATCCGAAACGCATAGCGACAATAATTTTTCACTCAGCCGAAACGCCCCGTGATATAGTTTTCTGTCTGCTGGACTTTCGGGCTGCTGAAAATCGCGTTTGTAGTATCATACTCTATGAGTTCCCCCAGGAGGAAAAATGCGGTATAGTCCGAGACGCGGGCGGCCTGCTGCATGTTGTGCGTGACGATGACTATGCTGTACTCCTTTTTCAAATCGTAAATCAGCTCTTCTATCTTTGAGGTAGAGATGGGGTCAAGCGCTGAAGTCGGCTCGTCCATCAGCAGTATTTCCGGCTGGGTGGCGAGGCAGCGGGCTATGCACAGGCGCTGCTGCTGACCGCCGGACAGCCCGAGAGCCGGTTTCTTCAGCCTGTCCTTCACCTCATCCCATATCGCGGCCGAAGTCAGGCTGCGCTCTACGATTTCATCGAGTTCATGCCTTCTCTTTTGGCCGTGTACGCGGGGCCCGTAGGCTATGTTGTCATAAATGCTCATCGGGAATGGATTCGGCGACTGAAAGACCATCCCCACCTTTTTTCTTAGTACGGTGACATCCACGTTTTTTCCATATACGTCTTCTCCGTCAAGTATGACCTTGCCTGTGATTTTTACAGACGGGAT
This sequence comes from Eubacteriales Family XIII. Incertae Sedis bacterium, assembly GCA_031266515.1. GTDB lineage: Bacteria > Bacillota > Clostridia > Peptostreptococcales > Anaerovoracaceae > JAISAW01. The sequence continues at coordinate 6,729 of JAISAW010000072.1, read as the reverse complement.
GGTGTCGTTCATGCGGTTCAGCGTCTTCAGGAAAGTGGACTTCCCGCAGCCCGAAGGGCCTATGAGCGCAGTGATGCAGCGGCTGTGAACGTCCATATTGATCCCTTTGAGAGCATGGACATCCCCGTAGTACAGGTGCAGATCTTCCGTCCGCAGTTTTTGAATCTCAGTATTTCCTTTCACCTGTTCAGCCTCCCCGCAAGAAAACGCGTCAACAGATTTAACGCTATGACGATTATTATGAGAATTGCCGCGATGCCGAACGCCGTTTTGTTGTCGCCTCTCGACATGGCGTAGCGGTACAGTTCCACCGAGAGGGTAGAACCGGAATGCGACATCTGCTCAAACAGGTTGCCGCGCGGCATGTACATGGCGCTGCCCCCGGCGACGAGCAACAGGGCGGCGCTTTCGCTCACCATCCGCCCGATGGACAGTATGACACCGGTCAATATCCCCTTCAACGAACAGGGCAGCAGGATGGTGCGGATCAGATGCCACTTGGTGGCACCCATGCCGAGCGCTCCTTCGCGGTATGACTGGGGCACAGCTTTCAGCGTTTCCTGCGTCGTCCGCATTAAAATAGGAAGGACCATGATCGAGAGGGTCAGCACACCCGCTATGAGGGATACGTTAAGGCGGAGCAGCACGCAGAAAAATACGTACCCGAACACCCCGTATAAGATAGAAGGGATTCCGGAGAGGGTTTCGGTCGCAAACTCTATAGCCCCGACAAGGCGCCTGTTTTTCGCGTATTCGTTCAGGTAGATCGCCCCGCCCACGCCGAGCGGGACGGAGATGAGCAGCGTGAACAGCACCATGTAGAGGGTATTCACGATGCTCGGGAAAATCCCCACTGTCTTCAATATGGGGTTTTCCGCCGTGGTGAGGAACTTGACGGAAATCGCGGGGATCCCCTGGATCAGTATATATACTATGAGAAATGCCGTAAGCCCCACGACGCCTATCGATACGACGAGGATCACCGCATAAAGCAGGGTCTCAAGCGGACGGCGTTTTTTGACGGTTATGACCGTCTGTCTTGATACCTCACCCGTCATCAAAAGCGCCTCCCTTCTTGAGGGTTTTTCTGAAAATCGTATTTATCGCCATGATCATGACAAACAGCGCCAGCCCTATCCCGTACAGGGCGTCTCTGTGCGTACCGCTTGAATAAGCCCATTCAATGGGGATTGAGGTAGTCAGCAGGCGCACCGGCCCCAACAGGGTGGGCATGATCGCGGCGTTTCCCGCCACCATTATGACAGCCATCGCCTCGCCGATGGCCCTGCCTGTCCCAAGCACGATGCCAGCCACTATACCGCTCTTGGCGGCAGGTATGCTCACTTTGAAAATTGACTGGAGGCGCGTAGACCCGAGCGCGAGGGCGGCGTCTTCATATTCCTTTGGCACAGCGCGTATCGCTGTCTCGGAGACGCTGATGATCGTCGGCAGGATCATGATCACGAGGATCAGCATGGCTGCAAGCAGATTGCCGCTGGTCGGGAGCCTCAGCGCGGTTTGCAGATTGAAAATCAATGGGACGAGCAGGATCGCGCCAAGAAGCCCGTAGACGACGGAAGGGATACCGGCAAGCAAATCTATCAACGCCCTTAGCGCGGCAGCTATCCGGTCCGGTGCGAGTTTCGCTAAAAATACAGCGACCAACACCCCGCAGGGCAGAGCTATAAGGACCGCTCCGCCGGTCGCGGCAATCGATGAGACTATCATCGGAAAAATTCCGAACTGCGAATTTTCAGGGTTCCACGTCCGGCCGAAGACGAAGTCAAAAAATCCGACTTTAGCTATTATCGGGCCACCCGCGACGACCATGTACAGGGTCATGAAAACCACGCAGACGACAGCCGTGAGGCCACAGAGCAGGAAGAGGAGGTTCATCGTCCTCTCTACGCCTGACTTGCCTTTTCTTACAGCTATGATGGATTGGGTTTCCGACATTTATATCCTCATTTTTTTGCTGCCCTCTGGAATGCGGGCTCCTTTGCCCGCATTCCCTGACACACTTCAATTAAGCCGCTATATCGGAAGGAGGTTTTGGTCTGCGACTATATTCTGCCCATCTGAGCTCAACACGTAATCCATGAACGCCTGCCCTGCGGGAGAAAGCTCGCCGCCGGTCTTCGTCAGCAGGTAAAATTCGCGCTTCAATTTATAGGTATCGTTTTTAAGCGTATCTGTTGAGATTTTGACGCCTTCATAGGAGACGGTATTCACCTTGGCCGTGTCCACGTCGGAGAATGACAGATAGCCGATGGCATTCGGGTTTTGCTGGACAGCCGTCTGTACGGCGCCCGTGCTGTCGCTCACCGTCGCGGCGGGGACTATCGCCGTCTCCGGCTTATCCTTGACCTCAATACCGATGATCTCGCCGAAAGCGCTTCTCGTGCCCGAACCCTCTTCACGGGTGATCACAGTGATCGGCGCATCCTTTCCGCCAACCTCACTCCAGTTGGAAATGGTGCCTGTGTAAATCCCGCTCAATTGCTCTTTGGTCAAATTTGCCACAGAATTCTCTTTGTTCACGACTATGGCTATCCCGTCAATGGCGTAGGGAGTGGCTGTGAGCCCGTCCTCAGTGCCGTCGGTTTTCAGTTCTCTGCTGGAATGGCCGATCTCATACAATCCGTTGATGGTATTCTTGATGCCGTCACCAGAGCCGTTCATCTCATAGTCGATCACAACGTCCTGATGCCCTTCCTGAAACTGATAAATAAGCGCTGTCATCACCTTCTCGACCGATGTGGATCCCCCGGTTTTGACAGTCCCGCTGAGTTCCCCGCTCGAATCCCCTCCTGCCGCATTGTCCCCGGCAGGGCTGCTGCAAGCAGCGAAAACCGCGATACAGAGCAGAAACGACAGCATTATCCCAAGTGGTTTTTTCATATTCATAACTCTTTTCCTCCAAGCCATGATTCAATTTATCTGACGATATAAGGTTAATACCCGGAGAATGGCCTCGAAAGCATACCTGTCTATAATGCATGTAAAATTTGTGTAAAGTGGTTACTGTCCAGACGTATGAGGGAGCGGTACAGCCCCGTCTCAGCTATAGGGATTTCTTGCAAATAAGGCTATTTGTGAACAGGCAGGTTATTATGCGATTGTCTTTGTGGATTTCTAAACAGTCCCTAAATAGCCGCGCAGGCAAGCCATCATTTTGTCGAAGTCCAGAGGTTTGCCCAAGTGGTCATTCATGCCCGCAGCCAGACACATCTCAATGTCTTCGCGGAACACGTTGGCTGTCATGGCGACGATGGGGATAGCCTGCGCCTTGGGGAGATCCATGGCGCGTATGCGGCGCGTGGCCTCAAGCCCGTCCATTTCAGGCATCTGCACATCCATGAGGATCAGGTCGTAGCTTTCAGGATCCGCTTCAAACAGGCTCAGTGCCTCCACGCCGTTTTCCGCACAGTCGATGGCAATCCCCGTTGGCTCCAGCAGCGCCATGACTATTTCCCGGTTGATCTCGATATCATCAGTAAGCAGGATCCGTGAACCCGCGAAAATGCCTGCATCGTCTTCCTGTTGGGTTTCCGCCGCGACTGCGTCGTCCACTCCGATATACTCGTTGATGCAGTTTGCGATGTCGGAAGGGAACAGGGGCTTTTGCAGGAAGCGGTCCACGCCCACTGCCTTCGCTTCCTTCTCGATCACCTCCCACTCCGTGGCGGAGATCATGATGACTACAAAGTCCCGTGCGTTACTCTGCCTGAGTTCCCGCGTAAGCTCTATGCCGTTTATGCGCGGCATATTCCAGTCTATAAAGTATATGTCGTACTTTCCGCCTTCAGCTATGCGCGCCAGGGCTTCGTCGGCACTTGCGGCTGTGTCACAGAGGATATCGAGGCGCTGCATGATATCTGCGAAGTACTCAAGGGTCTCCGGCTCGTCGTCTACTGTGAGCACACGCAGGTTTTTCCTGTTCACTCCGGGACTCAAGAGGCTCTTCCGCTCGTCCCCGCTGCGTTTCAGGTGAACGTTGAACGCGAATGTGGAGCCATTTTCCCCATCGGACTCGACCCATATTTTGCCGCCCATCATCTCGACGATGCCTTTTGAGATCGCCAGCCCCAGACCTGTGCCGCCGAACCTGCGCGACGTAGTGCTTTCGGCCTGCTGGAAAGATGAGAACAGGCGCGACTGCTGCTCCGGGCTGATGCCGATACCCGTATCGTTCACCGATATCTGTATGACACAGGCACCATCCTCATCTTCATCGAGGACCAGCCGCGCGTCCAGCCTTACGCTTCCTTCCTCCGGCGTGAATTTGATGGCGTTTGAGAGCAGGTTGGCGACCACTTGCGCCAGACGCTGGTCATCGCCGACCAGGCTTGAGGGGATGAGGCTGTCAATGTACACGGTGAAGCTCTGCTGTCTTTCCTCCGCGCGGAAGCTGATGACATTGACCACCTTTTGGAGCATCTTCTCGAAATTGAAGTCTTCGGGGGCAAGTTCCAGTTTTCCTGCCTCTATCTTCGATATGTCAAGTATGTCGTTGATGACGCCAAGCAGGTGTGTAGAGGCGTCTTCTATTTTTTCGAGGCAGTAATCTTTTCGTTTAGGATCCTCGGTGTTTTTCGCGATGGCACCCATTCCAATGATGGCGTTGATCGGTGTACGTATCTCATGGCTCATATTCGCCAAAAACTCACTCTTGATACGCGAAGCCGTTTCCGCTTCGAAGCGTGCCTCCATGATCTGTGTGACGTCTGTGATGTCGATGAAGGTCCCTTGTTGTGCGCCACCGACCAATTTGTCGGAGGTGATCTTGAAATAGCGTGTGCGGCCATCTATCAGCATCATCTTCGTCGCCTCGTACAAGCCCTCGCTTTCCAGCACCTCGCTGATCATGACCTTGATCTCACGGTCGTGGAACAGGTCAATGAGAGGCCTGTCGACGGCTATCTCTGCACGTTCGAAATGAGCGAGGTTTGCCAGTGGTTTGCTGATATACATCACGCGGTTCATCTCGTCCACGAGCGCCATGAGGTTCGGCGTCGTCCTCATCAGGGTGGCGAAAGAGTCCTGCGCCCTCGTGGCGCTGGCGGTCTTGTCAGACCCCAGGGACGAGAGCCGGTAAAGCAGTACAGAGCCGAACAGGGTCAGTGCCCAGTCGATCGCGATCTCGGGGAATTCTGTGAAATGCGCCCCGCCTCTTACCACAGGCATACCATGCAGAGCCAAAACAAGATTGAAGACATTTGTCAGCAGAAGGAAGGCGAGAAAGTTCCTCTTGTTGAGATACAGGGCCCCTGCGCAGCTGATGGCAAAGTAAACGCTGAAGAAGTATGAAAAGTTCTGCACGGCGAACGCCGTGGCCGTATAGGCGACGAACAGAAGCATAGGCATGAAAAAGGCCGTGCTGCCCTTGCCGCGCCTGCGGCTGAGCAGGAGCAGCGCCACGAAGGTGATCGCACCCGCGACGAGTGAGATGCCGGCTTCACGGACATGCCCGTACGACAGTGAGACCAGAGCGCGAAAGAGGACAAAGACAGCCTCGGCGACAAGGATCGTGGAGTTTGCCAGCCTGAAATACCGGGATTCCCTGTCATTGCTGCGGTTCGCGAGCATCGGGCCTCCTCTCGTATCTTAGGCCGTCCGGTACGACGACGTCGATCGCCTGCGGTATCACCTCGACGTTGATGTTCATGTCCAGGAAAGCCTCCCCGTCCAGGTTCACAGAGATGGGGGTGTCGGAAGAAATCTCCACCTTCTTCATACGCCTGTAGCTGAAAAAGTCCGGATATTTGTAATAGCCTCCGCGCAGATATTGGGGAAGCATCTTCAATATCTGAAGACTGGTCCCGCTCTTCAGGACCAACGCATCCATTATCCCGTCGTCCGGCATGGCACTTGTCACTGCGCTCATACCGCCTCCGAAGTAAGGGCCGTTTGCGATGTTGATGCAGGCGCATGTAGCATCAGCGCTCTCTCCATCAAACGATATGCGGTATCGCTGCTCTCTGACGCTTCTGTCCAATATCGCGATGATGCCGCCTACGGTATACAGAGGGGCAACGATGCGGCGGGTGAGCCTGATCGCCCAGTTTAAGGCCTTCATAAGCTGCACGGAGTACAGGACGGAGGCAGACTCCACTCCCACTGTGCAGGTATTCATCGCATAGTTGCTCCCGCAATGAAGGACGTCTGTCTTTACTGTCCCGGCTGAGACCTGCTTCGACAAATCCTTGAATAGCTCGATATTCTCCTCCCCGAATGATTTCACGAAATCGTTGGAGTTGCCATACGGCATGACCGCCAGCTCCACATCAGGAAGATCCACGACCCCGTTCAGGCAATCGAAGACGATGCCATCACCGCCTACGGCATATACCCGCGTGACCACGCCTTCCGGGACAGTGGCGACGAACTTCCTTATGACGCCAATGGCGTCCCGGGGATAGCGCGAGATGTGTACGCGGTGCTCTTCCTGCATTTTGTCCCGGAAATACGTGTCAATCCTGGAAATAATGTCGCCCGTCCCGCCCGAAAAGCGAAACGACCGCGGGTTGACTATGAAAAGATGTGTGCGTGGAAGCTCATTTACGTGCATCGCTTTTCACCTGGGAACCGGCAGTGCGGCGAACTTACAGGGCGCATACAGCCCACAAAGCCCGCAGCCCTGCGCAAAGCGAGATGTCGGTGCCGATGTCTCACCGCCGCCATTTGTAAATCCTGTGATCGAAGTACGATAGCATTCCAAAAAACCCC
>JAISAW010000091.1 GCA_031266515.1 Eubacteriales Family XIII. Incertae Sedis bacterium | reverse complement strand
TGACGTGTCCTGCGGCACATAGGAGACGATCAACCCGCTTGCAAGGCGGACCAGGCCCGTGTGAGGGACGTCTATGCCCGCAATCAATTTGAGGACGCTCGATTTGCCGCTGCCGTTGGGGCCGGATATCGCAATTCGTTCGCCTCGGGCCACTTCCATCGAGAAATTTTCAAGTACCGGCTGCTTTCCGTAGGAAACGCTTACATCCTCAAGCGTGGCTATCCGCGCGCTGTGATGGTCGAGAGGCCGGAGTTTCAGCTCGCCAGCCCGGTCGATATCCTTCAGCAGCGACCCCTTCGCGAGAACCGCCTTTTGCCTGCGCGACTCAGCTGACTTCGCGCGTTTCATCATCTTTGCCGACTTGTGCCCTATGTATCCTCTGTCCACCGGCCCTGCGCCGGTCTTGGTGCTTTCAACTTTGTCCGCCCACTCGGCTGTCCTCATCGCCGCCTGTCTTTGGCGTTTGATTTCCTTTTCCAGCTTGACGTTTTCGGCCTCCTCTCTTCTGTCGCGTGCTTCTTTGTTTTCGTTCCACTGTGAGAAATTGCCTGAGGCGACTTCTACGCCGAGCCGCCCGATGTACATCATATGGTCGCATACCGCATCGAGAAGCGCTCGGTCATGCGACACGAGCAAAAATCCTTTTTTGCGGGAGAGGTATTCGCTCACAGCTTCGCGGCCCGCCTTGTCAAGGTGGTTTGTCGGTTCGTCGATCAGTGGGAAATCCCTCTCGCTCAGAAACAGCGCGGCTATCCCGAGTTTCGTCTGCTCGCCGCCCGACAGGGTGCCATACGGCCTGAACAGCGTTTCTTCAGGCAGCCCAAGCAAATTCGTTTCCCGGCAAAGCTCCCAAAATTCGTGTCCCGGCGCTATTTCATCTGCGACTTCAAACGCCGCTTTTTTGATATCCCGGGGCGTGTGCGGAAATACCGTAAACCGCAAAGGCGCGTCAATCAGCCCTTCGTGTGCAAGCCCGCCCTGAAGCAATCTGAGCAGGGTCGTCTTGCCGCGCCCGTTCCTGCCGATCAGCCCGAGACGCCAGTTCGTATCGAACGCAAACGAGACGCCTTCAAACACGTTTGTGTAGCTCCCTTCGTATGAAAAAGTCAAATCCCTGACGTTTATTGCAGCCATGCCATTTAGCTCCCGTCGCCAATGGATGCTGCTTTGGTGCCGGCCATCGTGTGAAGGATCGGGCGCAGGCGTTTTGCGAGTACGGTAGCGGCTGCTATCTTCAGGAAATCACCGGGCAGGAAAGGGATCACGCAGACCATGAGCGCCTCCCAAATGCCTGTGCCTGTCGAGATGACAAACCATGAGGTGCCCAGGATGAAATAAGTGGCCATCCCCGCCAGCATGAAGACAGGGTATAGGGTCGTTTTCCCGCCTTTGCTGAATTTTTCGATCAGCAAGCCCGTAATGAAAGCTGCGGGGATGTAGCCTGCTATGTAGCCGCCCGTGGGACCCGCCAGCGTACCCACGCCAGCCCTGAACATGGCGAAGACCGGTACCCCGATAATGCCGAGTGCCACCCATACGGCAATGCTGAGCGCGCCGAGCCTCGATCCCAGCAGCGAGCCGGCACAAAACACCGCGAGAGTGCCGAGGCTGATCGGCACAGGACCTATGGGTACCACTATTTGTGACAGCACTGCGGTTATCGCCGCGAACATGGCGCACAGTATCATTTTCAGAGTTGATGTTTTTTGCATTTAGTATCTCCCTTTGCCATTTGATCGGTATAAAATACCATAAACACGCTCTCGTATCAAAAGTATGAATGACAAGGCCAGACCACGCGGCTCACATGATTCAAATCTATCAGGAAAAGTGAGGAGGAAACACAAATGAAGTTCAATCTGGCAGCTACGGCCTTGCTCGTGGCAACAAAGGAAATGGCACCGCCGGCGAAGATATTTGACAACCTCGCAATCGTGGGCACAGCGGGGACCTCTGCGGCTGTCATCGAAACGAGCGAAGGGCTTATCCTGCTTGACGCGCTATGGCCGGGCGAGATCTTTGCCGATATGATCGAATATGAGATGAGGCTGCTCGGCTACGACCCGGCGGATATCCGGATACTTCTGGTAAGCCACGGGCATCCTGACCACAGCGGTTGCGGCAGGCATTTCATCGAGAAATACGGCGCTGTGCCGTATATGGGCGAGATCGACTACCACTTCAACAAGGAGTTTTGCGAAAAGGCGGGCAACCCTCAGGTGGTCTTTGACTTTGAAGTCGACCATTTTATAAATGACGGCGATGTGATAACGCTCGGCGATACGTCGATCAAAGCGTTCTTCACCCCCGGCCATACGCCGGGCGGCTTCAGCTTCATCATCCCCGTATACGACCAGGGGCGGCCTCACAATGCGGCCCTTTGGGGAGGCAGCGCGCCTCCTCCGGACAGGGCGGCGTGCGAACAATACCTGCAGAGCCTCGCATACTGGCGGAAGGCTTGCATCGACAACGGGGTAGACGCCGAGTTCACGACGCATCCGATCATGAACAATGGCATTGAGCGTATGAACGTGATGAGAAACCGCATCGATCAGGTCGCAAACCCGTTCGTCATCGGCACAGACGCTTATATCAGGTTTACAGGGCTTTTCGAGGAAATGGTTACTGACGCCATGAAGAAGCTCAAATAGGAGCACGGATGGGGATCAGGTTTTCAGGGTACCTGCAAAAAAGTGTTGACAAATTCGAATGGTACCGTTAAAATAAAACCAACAGGTACGATTAGATTTTATTTTAAGCATATAAGGAGACTGTTGGGAGCATGGATATGGATATTGATAAAGATATGGGTGTGAATGCGGATACGAGCGTTGATACTGACACGGGTGTAGATATGGATGTGAATACAGATATGGAGATGAATATGAATGCGGATGAGGATACGGACACGGAGATGGATACGGATGTGAATGCTACATTGCAGGAAAAGCTCATGCGGCTGCAGTGGCTTTTGCACAGACAGCACATGAAGACGCATGCTGCCTCGGGCCCTATGGCGGACACATCAAGAGGACAGGGCCGGATACTCGCATTCCTCAGGATAAAGGACGGCGTCAGCACAAAGGACCTGTCCTATTTGCTGGAACTTCGCGTTTCTTCGCTAAACGAATTGCTCACGAAGCTGGAAAAGAACGGCTACATTACCCGCAAGCCTTCTGAGGCAGACAAACGCGTCATTCTGATCTATCTGACACAGAAAGGGAAAGAGGAAAAAGAGGCGAAGCCTGAAATGGGCGATGTATTCGACAGCTTCACGGATGAGGACAAAATTGCTTTTGGCAGCTACCTGGATCGTGTCATCGCAGCCCTGGAGGCGGAACTCGAAACAGACGGCGAGCAGGACGGGATATTCGACTGGATGCAGGCTGCGCGGAAACGCCTGGGCCCCGAGCAATTTGACCAATTGATGAAAATAAGCGAGGAGATGAAAAACCTGGGCCGTGGCTCCCGTGTCAGGCGTTTTTGGGATGGCTTTGGAAAAGTGAATTTCAATGGGGATTTCGC
>JAISAW010000088.1 GCA_031266515.1 Eubacteriales Family XIII. Incertae Sedis bacterium | reverse complement strand
ATAGAAAAAATCGCCCTTGAAATGCATCCCGGATTCTGCGTGTACAACACTGAAACCCTGCTGCGCCTTCGTGAAGCCGCCGGACACGCGATCGGCGCAAATTTCGACCCGAGCCACCTCTATTGGCAAGGGATGGAGCCTGCCGAATCAATCCACAGGCTCAGCGGCGCTATATACCATTTCCACGCGAAAGATGTGCGTCTCCAGGCATACAACACCGCCGTCAACGGGGTATTGGACACGAGGGAGGAGAGCATTTCCGGGCCCGGACATCGCCCCTGGCTTTTCAGGACGGTCGGCTACGGCCACGGCGCAGCCGAATGGAGAGAAATGCTGTCTGCGCTGCGGTTGGCAGGGTATGGCGGCGCCATAAGCATAGAGCATGAAGATGTGCTCATGTCCGCCGAAGAAGGCCTCGAAAAAGCGATAGATTTCCTGAAACCTATGGTCTTTCGCAACGAGGCCGGCGATATATTTTGGAAATAGCTGCTGAAAAAATGCAGTCACAGGAGGATGTAACTATGCGGATACGGAAAGGGAAGGGTAACACTATGAAACAGCCGATGAAAAAGTATTTCAGCGCGGCATTATGCCTGTTTGCGCTGTCAACCATGTTGTTCGCTTCGGCGTGCAGCAACACAGGTGGCGCAGACTCCGGCGGAGACGGCGCGGTTGACGTCGTCATGTGGGGTTGGGGAGAGGAATGGGGATTTGCTTTTGAGGCATATATGGAAGCTGAGGCGCCGGATGTAAACTTTGAATATGTCGCGGTCGATGGAGACGAGTATGTCCAAAAATTGCAGGCTGCCGTATCCGCCGGGACGCGCTTGCCGGACATAGCGGCCCTGGAGATGGATTCGAGAGGGCAGTTGATGTCCCTCGGGATATTTGAAAACCTGGAATCGCCTCCGTACGGCCTGGACCGCAGCGAGATCATGGATTTTCTCATCCCGCTCTGCACGAACAGCGAAGGCCAGGTCGTCGGCGTGGAGACCCAGCCGGCGCCGGGCGGCCTGGCGTACCGACGCGAACTCGCAAAGGAATACCTCGGGACGGATGACCCCTCAGAACTCGAGAGCAAGCTGCAGACCTGGGACGACTTCATCGCGCTTGGAAAAGAAGTCAAGGAGAAAAGCGGCGGAAAGGTCTACATGTTTGCGAGCATCGATGAAGCTGCTTTTATACTCACTTCCCAAAATTCCCAGCCCTTTGTCACCGAGGATGGCAAGAGCAATTTGACTGCGGCGCTGAAAGGCGGTTTCGAGACTACGAAAGAGATGTATGACGCCGGCATTGTCGATGTCCTCGGAGACCAAACCCCCGCGTGGAACGCATCGCTTTCGGGCGGCGAGCATATTTTCTACGCTTGCCCGACATGGTACCCATTCTATGTGATCGAGCCAAACGATCCCGAAGGCATAGGGCAGTGGGGCATCATATCGCCACCCGGAGGAGGGTACAATATGGGAGGCACCCTGTTTGGCATCCCGAGTGAAGCGGGTACTGAAGCGTCCAGGCTCGAAGCCTGGAAGTTCATCAAGTGGCTCACCCTCAGCGAAGCGGGCGCCGAATGGATACGCGACAATTGGGACAGCGCTTCGTCGTATAAGCCCATCTACTCGGATCCGGGCTTTTTTGAAGGCCAGGTCAATCCGTACTTTGAAATGAATCTTCCAGAAGCTTTCCTCCGGATTTCCCAGGATGTCACCACGAGGCCCATCACCAAATACGACACGATTGTCGTGGATGAATTGATGCCGCAGGGGTACCGTGACATTGAAGCCGGCAAATCAGTCGATGAGATAATGGCCGGACTGGAAAAAAGTTTTAAGGAGCAAGCCGGCGATCTGAAAGGGTAGTATCCACGCCGCTCGCTGAGGAAAAAATTGGTTATAACCGCGTGTGAGGAGCCGCCGCGCTGTAGTGTGTGAAAATGCGTGTATTCGCGGCGGCCTCGCGGAGAAACGATCGGCCTATGAAGGAAAAAAGCGCCAGGAACATCATTATTACCCCGGCAACAAATAGCAGGAAGCCGCGCCGGGGTAATAAGCCCGGAAAACGCAATCGATACGCGATTTTCTTTCTGGCGCCTTATATCGCCGGCGTGCTCGTATTTTGGATACTGCCGATCCTTTTCACTTTTGCTATCAGCTTCACGAAATGGGATGGCTTCAACGCAATGCAGTTCATCGGGATAGAGAACTACAAACACCTGTTTCTCGAAGATGGAAGGTTTTTCAAATCGCTGTTTAACACAGTTGTGATCATGGGCTTGTCCATCCCCGTCACCCTGGTCCTCGCGCTTATCTTTGCCTATATCCTGTCGGGGAAGGCCCTCTATGCCAAGCGCTTCCTGCAACTCGGGGTCTTCCTCCCTTATATAATGACGCCTGTGGCGGTGGGTATCATATTTGCGCTGCTTTTCGACCAGCATTACGGTTTCGTCAACCGTATTTTGATGTATCTTCATATCATTCAGAGTCCGCTCCCCTGGCTCGGCAACGAGTGGCTTGCACGCATCACGCTCGCTATCGCGCTGATCTGGATGTACTGCGGTTATCAGATGATACTGCTAATGTCGGGGATGTCGATGATCTCGGAAGACGTGTACGATGCTGCCAGGATAGACGGTGCGAACACGCGCCAGGTATTTTTCCGCATCACGCTCCCGCTGCTCAAAGGCGTTCTCGTCTTCGTTGTGATCACGAGCCTCATCGGCGGATTTCAGCTGTTTGACGAGCCCCTGCTGCTCTTCAACAGCAGCCTGAGCGGCAAGTTTCCGATAGGCGGGCCGGACAACGCCGCTCTTACCATGTCCCTGTTTTTTTACAACGAATCCTATACAAATTTCAACTTCGGCTACGGCGCGGCGATCTCGTACATGATGTTCGTCGTAATCGCGCTGATTTCATTTGTCAGCATGAAGATCATGGACAGAGGGGATCGGTTATGAATAGAATCCCGCGCCGGATCCTCCTCACCTGTCTGATGCTCGCGGCATGTTTCGCGTTTATTTTCCCGTTCTACATGATGTTGATGATGGGGACCTATAAATCTGAGACGCTTTTCCGCATATTTGCGGTCTTGCCGGGTGACTACCTGCTGGAAAACCTTCGTACGGTATTTGCGAGGAATTTCCTGCACAGCTATTGGAACAGCCTGTATATAGCGGTTTTTGTCACTTTGCTCAGCAGCCTTTCGAGCGCGATGGCCGGCTACGCCTTTGCCAAATACGATTTTCGCGGGAGGAAAAAACTGTTCAATGTCGTATTGATAATGCTCATGGTCCCTGCGCAATTGGGAATGATCGCTTTTGTGTGGGAGATGAAGCAGTTCGGTTGGAGCGATACGCACCTTCCCCTGATCATCCCTGCAGTCGCAAACAGCTTTGGGGTTTTTTGGATGCGTCAGTATATACAGGACGCCGTGCCGAACGAAGTACTCGATGCCGCCAGGATCGATGGCTGCGGTGAAATCCGTATTTTTTTCCAAATTGCGTTGGCGTTCATACGCCCGGCGCTTTTATCAATGGGTTTGCTGTTTTTCCTGTGGAGTTGGAACGACTACATGCTCCCGCTTTTAGTCATAAACAATTCGGATCTACAGACCATGCCGCTCTTTATAGCATCGCTTAAGGACTATATGCGCACTGACTACGGCGCACAGCTTTTGGGTGTGTCACTCGGCACTATCCCGCTTATAATCGTATTTATATTCTTTTCAAAGTCGCTCATCAAAGGGCTGTCGTCAGCCGCTGTGAAGGAGTGATGATGCTAAGGGAGCAAAACGTCAACGTTATAGCATGGCAGAAACAGGGAAATGAGATGAAAATGGAATCTGCGAGAAAGAAAACCGTTATGTCGAAGAACGAATTGGATATCCTCGAGTATTTGGGTCAATGCCCGGTCATAGATACGCACGAGCATCTGGAATGGGAGAATATGCAGCCATCCTGGAACGTGCTGTGCGACTATACGCGCCATTACTTCATCAGCGATCTCATCTCTTCGGGTATGCCGCCGGGGATCAAAGGCATGCTCGCGGATCCGGATCTCTCCATCACTGAAAAATGGCGGCTGCTTGAACCGTACTGGGAACGCTGCAGGTACACTGGCTACGGGCAGGCGCTGGATATCGTCGTGCAAAAACTTTACGGCGTGGACGGGGGTTTGAACGGCGAAACGATCGAAGCTGTTGAAGAAGGGTACCAAAAGCTGCACGGCACGCCCGGGTACGGCAGAAAAATCCTGCGCGATATGTGCAACATCGAATACTGCATTGTCGACTCTGGCTATTTGGAGGGGGACAGCGAGAGTGGTCTCTTCCGGTTTGTCACGCAGCTTGACGGCTGGGTACTTTTCGATCCGGAGGATCTGCTCGAATGGCGCGGCGTCGAGGCAAACCCGGAGGATATTGCCGATGTGGACGACTGGGTTGCTCTGTGCCTGCACACACTGGATGGTGATTTCGTGCGGCGCGGCGCGAGTGCGATGAAGCTGGCGGTTGCATATAAAAGGGCTTTGGGATTTGATACTATTTCACACGAGCGGGCGCAGCGGGATTTTGAAAAATGGCGAAGCGGCGGGCTTCCCGGGAAAGCCGCGCAGGACTATGTCATGCACGCCATCCTCCGTTTTGCGGATGAGAGGCGCCTTATCCTTCAAATCCATACCGGCCATCAGGAAGGCGAAACCAACCTTGTTACGAATGCAAACCCGGCTCTTCTAAACGGCCTCTTCATCCTTTATCCGAACGTAAGGTTCGACCTGTTTCATATCGGGTGGCCATGGCAGAGCGTGATGGGGTCGTTTGGAAAGATGTTCCCGAATATCCGGCTCAACATGTGTTGGGCGCATATGCTGTCGCCGAAAGCCGCGAGAGACTCTCTCTACGAATGGATGTATACGGTGCCGCTGAACAAGGTCTTCGCATTTGGAGGGGACTGCGAGTATTACGACGGCGTCGCAGGTCATTTGGAGCTGGCAAAGCGCAATGTCGCCGCCGTGCTCAGCACGTGTGTGGGCGACGGCGTATTTTCCGTATCCGAAGCCAGGAAGATAGCGCGAAAGCTCTTTTATGAGAACGCAAAGGAGTTCTATGATGACCGGGGTATTTAGCTGCGGGAACAACGGGATATCGCGTGCGAAGGCCGCAGGCGGGAGAGGACCGTTCGCATGGCAAACATCTCGCTGAAGAATATCCGTAAGGTATACCCCCCTGACGTAACTGCGGTTGACGGTTTCAATCTTGAAATCGAGGACAGGCGGTTCGTCGTATTGGTGGGGCCGTCCGGCTGCGGCAAGACGACCGTGCTGCGCATGATCGCGGGATTGGAGGAGATCACAGGCGGCGAGCTCCGTATCGGCGGCCAGCTGATGAATGAAGTCCCTCCTAAAAACCGCGATATCGCAATGGTCTTCCAGAACTATGCGCTTTATCCCCACATGACAGTATTCAAAAACATGTCCTTCAGCCTGGAACTGCGCAAAGTGCCGAAAGCTGAAATCAAACGCCGCGTCGAGGAAGCCGCCCGTATCCTCGACATAGAGCGCCTGCTCCACAGAAAGCCGAAAGCCCTTTCGGGAGGGCAGAGGCAGCGCGTAGCCCTGGGACGCGCAATGGTGCGGGAACCGGCGGTGTTTCTGCTTGACGAGCCATTGTCGAATCTGGATGCGAAACTGCGAGCTTCCATGCGGACTGAGTTGATAAAACTGCACAGGCGGCTCGAGACAACGTTTGTGTACGTGACTCACGACCAGACAGAGGCCATGACGATGGGAGAGCTTATAGTCGTGATGAAAGACGGCTTCATCCAGCAGATCGATACGCCGCAGAATCTTTACGACCGCCCCTGCAATGCTTTCGTCGCAGGCTTCATCGGCAACCCGCAGATGAATTTCATGAATGGTGTGCTCGAAAGGGATGAGAGGGGGTTTCATATGGCTTTCGCGAAAGACAGAATTTATTTTCCGAAAGAAAGGCAGGGTGGCTGGATGGAGGCATATTCCGGCAAACCCGTGAAGCTGGGCGTCAGGCCGGAGGATATCTACGACGATGAGGCTTCCCTTGATAAATACGGGGACGCGGTTATAAACGCGCACGTGGAAGTATCGGAACTGATGGGAAGTGAAGTGTACCTCTATTTGGAACGCGAAGGTATGAACCTCACGGCGCGCGTCGGCCCCGGGACCACGTCGCGCACGGGGGACAAGGTGAAAGTGGCGATAGACATGGGCAAAGCGCACCTCTTTGATCCGGAAAATGAGAACGCGCTATCGGACAGGCAGGGAAAGGATGATTGATGATCACAGATAAAAAAACGCCATACCGCCTCATCGGCGACGAGGATCTGCAGAGGCTGAAGGAGAGGGAAAGGGATATTTTTCGTACCAGGACGGCAAAGTCGAAAGAAATATTTGAAAAGGCGCAGGGTATGCTGCTCAATGGCACACCGACGCCATGGATGGGGGACTGGGGTACTGAATATCCTGTTTTTCTTGAAAAAGCCGTGGGCAACTGCCTCTACGATTTGGACGGCAACGAGTACATCGACTACTGCCTCGGCGATACAGGGGCGATGTTCGGGCACTCCCCCGAAGCGACGGCGGAGGCTGCCGTAAAGCAGGTGCGAAGAGGTATCACGACGATGCTGCCTTCGACGGCATCTCTTGAAATCGGGACTGAACTCGGTCGGCGGTTCGGCCTTCCGCTGTGGCAGGTAGCCATGACGGCGACTGAAGCAAACCGGTACGTTTTTCGCATCTGCAGGGCGCTCACAGGACGGCCGAAAGTGCTGTCAATCAACGAATCCTATCACGGCAGCCTCGATGAAACGTTGCCGCACCTCGGAGAGGGCGGCAAGTTGGAACTGCGCTCGGAATACGATATGAACCCCGGCGTAGCGAAGGAAACGCTTAGCAGGATCGTGGAGTTCAATGACATAGAGGCGCTCGAGCGCGAGCTGGCATATGAGGACTGCGCGTGCGTTATCACCGAGCCGGTAATGACAAACTGCGGGATGGTGCTTCCCGATGAGGGCTACCTCGAGCAAATGCGCGATCTGTGTACGAAATATGGAACATATCTGGTAATTGATGAGACTCACACTTTTTCTTTCGGCTACGGCGGCTATACGAAAGCATTCGGATTGAAGCCTGATTTCCTAACGCTGGGGAAATCGATTGCGGGCGGTATCCCCGTTGCTGTATACGGTTTTACGAAGGATATCGGCGAAGCTATCAACGCCTCCTTCGGCCACAAGAGCGTAGCCGACCCCATGGGGATCAGCGGCACGCTTTCGGGAAATATGTTTGCAATTGCGGTCATGCTTGAAACGCTCAGGAAGGTGGCGACACCCGAGGCGTTCAGGCACATGATCGAAAAGCAGGAGAAACTCTCGGACGGTTTGGCTGCAATACTCAGAAAGAACAGCGTCCCGTGGAGCCTGACGCGGAGCGGCGCGCGATGCGAACTACAGTTCATGCCTTTCCTCCCTCGCAACGGCAGGGAGGCAAAGGAGCATTTTGACTGGGAACTCATGTACTACACACATCTGTTTTTGGAGAATCGCGGCATCGTCATAACGCCTTTCCACAATATGATGCTGATCTCCCCGGTGACGAGCGACGGGGATATACAGCGCCTCGTAGACGGTTGGGACGAATGCATCTCCGAGCTTGCAGGACGGTGAGGCCATCAGATCGAAGCCAATGCGGACAGCACATCGGATCAAGATAAGGCAAAGGCAGGCAGTGGGGCGGCTGAGGCCGCTGTTGGCGACAGCGCAGCAGACAAAGGCATTTCCCCTCTCGCCTTATGGCCCGCTGCCATCGCCGCGCTCGGGGCGGTTCTCATCGTGGTTATAAGCGTGAACGCGCGCAGGAAGAAGGCGCAATAGCCGTAAACGAATGATAAACATATTGAAAGAAATGGGAGTTTTAAATGATACCGCTGAAACTTGAAACACTGCTAAAAGGCAAAGTCGTCGAGCAGGATCGCGTGGAGTATAAAAAAGGGTGGAACCCTACGGAAACGATCCATACGATCCAAACCGTATCATGATTTGCAATACGCCCGGCCCCGACAAACGCATTGACATGAATAAATTTGTTCAGGGAAAGGCGATTTCCCTGAGATACCGCAATCGGCGTGTAGGTGCATTTTTAAAAGAGATAGATTTGTCGGAAAAGAAGTCTACGGGTATCACGAAAGTCCTCAGTGCATTGAAATCCAACGGCTCTCCCCCGCCTTTGTTCGAAACCGATGAAGAGCGGTCTGCATTGTATGCAACCATTTACATGCATGAAGGATTCGATCCTGTTGGGATGGCTCCTCAGGATGAGCACATAAGTGAGCATATAAATGAGCACATAAATGAGGGGTTAAAAACAGATGACCTGGCAATATTGGCTGAAATAAGGCAAGATCCGGAAATTACAAATGAGAAACTTGTAAAACTGACCGGCAAAAGCAGAGCCACGGTCACGCGCAGAGTCAAAGCCTTGCGCGAAGCAGGGGCTCTGACCAGGATTGGGGCAAATAAGGATGGCTATTGGAAAATAGAAGATACGAGACTGAAGTGAGTCTGCATCATTCCAGTTCGGAATCCCCGTTTGACTCCATCCAGTTCTTTATCACATCCATGAACGCATCGCCATATTTTTCGAGCTTCAGTTCCCCGACGCCCGAGATCGATAGGAAGGCTTCCGGTGAAGTCGGCAGCATCCGGCACATATCGGACAGCGTTTTGTCCGGGAAGATGATATAGGCGGGGACTTTGTCGTCGGTGGCCCTCTTTGAGCGAAGCTCCCTGAGCTGCTCATAAAGCCCTTTGTCGAAGTCGGTTTGCATCGGCTCTTCCTTCGCCGCAGCTCTGCGCTCTGCCGGTATTTTGATGATGTAGCCAAATTCGGGGCTCCTGATTATTTCGGAGCGGCTTCCGGGGACAATGGTCGGGTATTTGTCGCCTGCCTCTTCCAGCAGCTCGTCGTAAACCATGCGTTCGATGATGTTGAAAAGCCGGCTGCGCGGACTTTTTGCCAGTTCGCCGAAGGTCCGCAGCCTGTCAAATCCTGCTTTGCGGACTTTCTCGTTTTTTGCTCCTTTGAGTATATCGACGACCATGGACTTGCCGTAAGGCCAGCCGCGCGCACAGATCAGGTATACGGTGTTCACAATGGCCCGGGCACTTGTCGTCGCGTCGAACTCTTTGAATTCGTTGTTGCAGTTCCAACAGTTTTTACAGTATGTGTCAGGCTTGTCGCCAAAGTATTCAAGGATGTATTTTCGCAGGCAGGCGTCGGTAAACGCGTAGAAGGTCATATCCCTCAGCAGCTGTTCGTCTCTGTCGAGCAACTCCCTGCGCCGCTCGTCGTTAAGTCCCTGATTTTCATTTACGCTGAGTTCGATGAGGAATTTGTTCATGCGGACATCCGCCGGAGAGTAAAACAAAATGCACTCGGCATCGCTGCCGTCCCGGCCTGCGCGGCCGCATTCCTGATAGTATGCCTCTATGCTTTTCGGCATATTGTAGTGCACTACATACGCGACATTGGATTTATCGATGCCCATCCCGAAGGCGTTCGTCGCGACCATGATATTCGCCCTGTCATACAGGAAGTCGTCCTGGTTTCTCATTCGTTCGGCATCGGAAAGCCCTGCGTGGTAGCGTCTCACCAAATAGCCCTTGCCATCCAGCAGCTTGTAGACACTCTCGACATTTTTTCGCGTAGAGCAGTAGATGATGCCGTTTTTCCCGCGCCTTTCCCTTATGGCCGCGAGCAGCTCTCGTTTCTTGCTATCGGGTTTGCGGACTTCGAAGTACAGGTTTTTTCTGTCAAATCCTGATATCTTGACCAAGGGGTCATCCAGCCCGAGAGCGTTTATGATATCCACCCTGACGCGAAGCGTAGCTGTGGCGGTATAGGCGGCGACGACCGGCCGGTACCTCATGCTTTTTATGAAACCGGCTATTTTCAGATAGCTCGGCCTGAAATTTTGACCCCACTGCGATATGCAATGGGCTTCATCCACAGCGATCATATTGATCTTCAACGAGGACGCAAGCTCTTCAAACAGGCCGGTGTCCAGCCGTTCAGGCGCGACATAGAGCAGTTTGAAATCACCGCGCTTAGCCCTCTCTACTGTGTTGAAAAATGCGGCGGAGTCCAGGCTGCTGTTCAAATACGCAGCTTCTACGCCTGCCTCCTTCAGTGCCTGGACCTGATCAGACATCAGCGATATCAGCGGGGATATGACGATAGTCATCCCTTTCGACATGATGGCCGGGAGCTGGTAGCATATCGACTTGCCGCCTCCTGTCGGCATGATCCCTACTGCGTCGCGCCCCGATAGTACTGCTGAAACCAATTCTTCCTGTCCCGGATGGAATTCTTCATAACCGAATACTTGCTTTAAAATTTGTTTTGCGTTTTCACTCATCAATGCGGGTTCTCCTCTGTCAGCTGTCTTTGAGTTGATGGACACGTGACAACCACGCCTGCCGCAGAACAGCTATCTTTCGCCGCCGGGCGGTTGTCGAGCAAGGCGATTTTTTGATCCCCATGCGTGTTTGATTCGTTTATTATATACCAACTGTGCCAAAAAATGGGAAATTTTGTTTTGACAGTTAAATAATATTTTTTCGCCAGTTAAGCATTGTGACAACAGTCCCGCCCTGTGATAGTATTAAAGCGTTGCAGGTTTCATATATGAGAAACCAGGGGATGGAGGGATTCATTGTCAGACATGGCGGGAAACATTCTTGCAGTGAGCGGTCTTGCCAAAGCTTTTAGCGGAGTAACGGCGGTTGACGACTTGTCGTTTACAGTGCCGCGCGGCAGCCTGTTTGCCTTTCTGGGGCAGAACGGCGCGGGCAAATCCACGACGATAAATATGCTCATCGGGCTGCTCGCGCGGGATAAAGGCAGTGTGGAGTACGACGGGTCTACAGATTTCGCTTCCTTCAAAAACCAGATCGGTGTCGTGTTTCAAAATAATGTCTTTGACGACCTTCTGAGCGTGGAGGAAAACCTTATGCTTTACGGGAGGCTGTATATGACGGGCGTGGCCGCAGCCAGAGCGAGATACCGTGAGATAGTCGAGCTGCTGTCGCTCGGCGATTATGCAAAAAAACGTTTTCGCGCACTTTCGGACGGACAGAAACGGAAGGCGGAAATTGCACGCTCTCTCTTCATGTCGCCCCGCTTGCTCTTTCTCGACGAGCCTACGACAGGGCTCGACCCCAGGACGCGCACAGAGGTGTGGGAAGTGATGCGGCGGGTCCGGCGCGATACGGACATGACGATATTTCTCACGACCCACTATATGGAGGAAACCTCTGAGGCCGACAAAGTTGTGATCATCCACAAAGGCGCGATCGTAAGCGAGGGCAGCCCTGCCGAATTGAAGTCGAAATATTCTTATGACAGGCTTTTGCTCACGCCGGCAGACCCGATAGCGCTTGAAGCAAAACTCGGTGCATATGGGATAGCCTTTGAAAAAACAGCGGACACCTACGCTGTCCGCAGCAAGGATACTGCGAAGTCCATCGAACTGTTGGCCGCCCTTAAAGGCAATCTGCACTCCTTTGAAGTGGTGAAGGGCACGATGGACGATGTCTTCCTGAATGCGGTAGGCGAGAATTTGACGGAGGGCAACTGATGGGCAATGTCATCGTACTCGCAAAGCGCAGCATGCTGCTGTTTATCCGTGACCGCGCCGCGGTGTTTTTCTCATTCCTAAGTTCTATCATCATAGTCGCGCTGTACCTCATGTTCATAGCAAAGCTTTACTCGGAAGGGATGAGCAGAAGCGAGTACATAGCCTCGCACTTCGCAAAGCCGGCCCTCGATTTTGTCGTATATACCCAGATGATGGCTGGAGTGCTTATCATCAACTCCTGGTCGCTGTCGATAGGGGTGTTTTCGACGATCGTGAAAGACTTTGAGACGAGGAGGGTGGACAGTTTCCAGCTGACCCCCGCGACAGCCCCGCAGCTCATCCTGTCGTACTTCGGGAGTGGTTTCCTCGTTTCGTTCCTGCTCAACATCTTCACCTGGCTCATCTCTTTCATACTCATAGGCGCACTGACGGGCTACAGGGTGTCGATCGAGACATTCTTCGCGGTAATCGGAGTCTGTGCGCTCGCCTCGCTTGTAAGCTGCGCGGTCATGATGATGTTGACGGCAATAATAAAATCGAGTGCGGCTATCGGTGTCATGGCTGGCGTCAGCGGTACCTTCTTTGGGTTCCTGTGCGGTATATACCTGCCGTTTTCGAACCTGGGCAAAGGTATGGAGATGGCGGGATCTGTGTTGCCGTTTACCCACCTCACTATTTGGATGAAAGAAATAGTCCTCGGCGACGCGTATTCGCAGCTCGGAATACCCGGAGAACTCAAATCCGTGATGAACGAAAATTTTTCCGCTGCTAACGTGGGTTTCCTTTCATTTGATATACCGCTGTGGACCATGCTGCTATACACAGCGGCTTTTGCTGTCATATGCTTCGCCGTGTCCGGAGTGCTGACGAGACGAAGGCTTGCAAGGTGAATGCGGATGAATGAGAAAGGCTTGCTCAGTGCGCGGATCGAAAACCTGCTCTCAAAGGCCCCGTTTTCAAACGAGTTCAAAATGAGGAAGCGCAAGATCGACCTTGTGGATATGGCTTACTGCGATATGCGGCTCTACGGGTCAAAGCTCACGCGCGAAGGCGTCAAAAGCGTCCTTGACGGCGAGACGATCTATGACGTGCCGCTCGTGGAGCACAGGATAGTCTATTTCCACAAGAAACTCATGAGCGACTTTGAAGACAGCCTCCATATGCAGCTTGACGCGGACGCGAGGCTTGCAGCGAGGTTTGTCTCCACGCTTGCTGGCGGCGGCGGGCCGGACTACAGGCATGAGCGTGTGGAGCTTTATCATCTCGGATACGTACCCGCCGATCCGCGGGGGCTTAAAGAATATCTTGGCGGCGTCCTCCGAAGGGCTGCGGCGCCGGGCTCGGATTCAGATGCGGTGGATACCGCCGCCGCCCTGCATATGGCTGTGATCGAGGCCTATCCGTTTGATGAGGTGTACTCGGAACTCGCCGCAAGGGCTGTGATGCAGTACGAGCTGGTAAAGCGCAATCTGTTCCCGGTCGACCTCGGCCTGTCCGACCAACAGTATTTTGATATCACAGGCAGATGCCTCAGATCCGGAGACGCAGGAAAGTTTGCCGCCGCTGTCAGATCCGCTTTGATCCTGAAGACAGACCGGCTGATCGAACTGGCTGACAATTTATAATCTGTAATAAATAATACGGCACATAAAGGCGGCTTGCCGCATCTCTAATGGCAAGCCGCCTGATATCCGTTTTGAGGGGTCACTGCCCAGGCATACGGAGGAAGCGCTCTGTTACTCTGTGCTCCCCAGTTCGCCCTTTGCCGCCGCTATCATTTCCTTGACCCTTTCCGGCGCTGTGCCTCCGGGCGAAGCCTTGGCTTTCATACAGGCAGTGATATCTATGGCGTCTGCGAAACCCTCATCGAACAGCGGCGAGATTTTTTTCAGCAATTCCATGGGGACCTCCTCCAAAGACAGGTTTTCTTCAATACAATACGCCACTAATTTGCCGATAGTCTCATGTGCCTTGCGGAAAGGCATGCCTTTTGCGGCAAGATAGTCTGCGGCGTCAGTGGCGTTCATGAAGCCTTTCTTCGCAGACGCCTTCATCGCGTCGGCGTCGAAGACGGTGGTCGCGAGCATGCCGGTGAACGCCTTCATACATCCCATGAGGGTGTCCGCAGCATCGAACATTGGTTCTTTGTCCTCCTGCATATCTTTGTTGTATGCGAGGGGCAGCGATTTCATGGCCGTGAGTATTGCCATGAGGTCGCCGTATACGCGGCCGGTTTTTCCCCGGATCAATTCCGCTACGTCGGGGTTTTTCTTCTGAGGCATGATGCTGCTTCCCGTGCTGTAGGAGTCGCTCATCTCGACGAAACCGAATTCGCTCGTGTTCCAGAGTATAAGCTCTTCACAAAAGCGTGACAGGTGCATCATTGCGATGGCGGCGGCGGAAATAAACTCTATGATATGGTCGCGGTCTGAAACGGCGTCCATGGCGTTTGCCGTCGGCACCGCGAATCCAAGCTCGTCGGATGTGAAGCCTCGGTCGATATCGTAAGGTGTGCCTGAAAGGGCCCCTGACCCCAGCGGCATAGTCCCCGCGCTCAAATACACGTCCCAGATGCGCTTCTCGTCGCGGGTAAACATCTGATAATAAGCCATCAGATGGAAGCCGAGCGACACCGGTTGGGCGTGCTGCAGGTGGGTGTATCCGGGCATCACCGTTTCGGTGTGCTCCTCGGCTATATCCACAAGCAAGGCTCGCAGTTTTGTGAATTCATAGGCGAGAGCCATCAGCTCTTCTTTCAGCCATATCTTTTCGTCAGTCGCCACCTGGTCGTTTCTGCTGCGCGCGGTATGGAGCCTCTTGCCGGCTTCGCCGATCTTTTTGGTGAGGGCCGACTCGATGTTCATATGGATATCTTCGTCTTCATCTGTGAAGTTGAAGTCTCCCGACTCGATCTCAAAGAGGATTTCCTCAAGCCCCGATTTGATCTGCAGGGCGTCGTCGGCGCTGATGATACCCTGCTTTGCGAGCATGGCGGCGTGCGCCACACTTCCTTCAATGTCCGCCCGATACAGCCTTTTGTCAAAGGATATCGACGCAGCCCACGCAGAGGTGTCTCCGTCCATATCCGCACTGAAACGACCGCCCCACAGCTTGCTTTGCTGCGGGGCTTTGTTTTTCTTTGTACCGGATGTGCCAGTTTTCTTTTTTTGCATTTACTTCTTCTTGCCTTTGCCTGCGCCTTTGTTTTTGAGGTTTTGGATGGCTCTTATCTTCAGGGGGAGGCTGAACAGGTTGATGAAGCCTTCCGCATCCGCCTGGTTGTATACGTCGTCTTCGCCAAAGGTCGCAAACTCTTC
>JAISAW010000052.1 GCA_031266515.1 Eubacteriales Family XIII. Incertae Sedis bacterium | reverse complement strand
GTGTACGTGAGCAGACTCTTCTGGTTTTGTGGATAGCCTCCATCGCCGAAATACATCCCGCACCCGATACCGATTACTATCGCAAGCCCAGGCACACATACGGACAGTCTCATTTTTTTGACGCGTCGCCTGCTTCTGGCTATTCCCGCTTTTGCTCTTCGCATTTCAACTCTCGATTTTGCGTCCACTTGCATATCCTCCTGTACTCCAAAAAATATTATTATTACCCCGGCAGCAAATAGCAGGAAGTCGCGCCGGTCTTTCCGCTAATCTGCTTTGTTGGCGAAATCCTTACATACTACCCGCTTGGGATGTGACTCGTCTTCGACTCGCAGCTGTATGCGCGGTTTCGCCGCCGCGCATATTAGCTGAAATCCTCGGCACTTTATTCCTGCTATTTGTTGCCGGGGTAATAATAGAAGACAACAGAACGATATAGTGAATGACAGGAGACTCCGACGTTTGCGCCGGGGTCTTCAATCTTTTTAGCGCAAGGATAACGCGGTTGTTTTGTCCTCCGCCTGTCGTGGCAACCTTTGCATTTTGCAAATGATATTACCGTTAAAACAATGTCTTGTTTTTTGAAACGTTTAAGATGTCCCTCTCACGCACTGTTTAAGGAAAATTATACCAATTATTGCATATTTATTAGCAGAAATGTATAATCATGTACATCGGATCGGCGGGGTTTGTCGCCTTCGATGCTCGGCAAATCTACCGAAAGGCCTATGTGTGGAAGGGTTTTCGCACATCGCCGGAAACAAAGAGGCAAAGCATGAGGTATACAAGGCAAAACAAGATAATAGAACTGATCTCTTCAGGAGAGATAGACACGCAGGAAAAGCTGGCAGACAGGCTGCGTGAGAGCGGATTTGAAGTGACGCAGGCGACCATATCGCGCGATATCAAGGAGCTTCAGCTCATCAAGTCCCCGCTTCCCGGAGGGCGCTACAAATATACACTGCCGGACATCTCAGTCAAATCCCTGACAGACCGTTTTGTGAAAATATTCAAAGAAACTATTCAAGGCGTTTCGAGCTCTGGCAATCTCCTGGTGGTAAAAACCCTCTCGGGCTGTGCCAACGCGGCGTGTGAAGCCATCGACTCGCTTGACTTTGAACATTTGATAGGGACGATCGCGGGGGACAATACGATATTTGCTGTCATTGACGACCCGAAAAATGTGAAATCGACAGTAAGGGAATTTGAGGAGTTGATGTCAGGGCGATGATTGATCGGATAAGCATCAGGGATTTTGCCGTTATACGCGAGACGGAAGCGGAACTGTATCCGGGCCTTTCCGTCATCACCGGCGAGACAGGTTCCGGCAAATCGGTAGTCATTGAGGCGCTCAGCCTTGCGCTGGGAAGCAGGGCCGACCGGACGATGGTGAGAGTTGGGGCGGGCAAAGCGCGGATCGACCTTGTGACGAGCGGCAGCCCCGGCCTTTTTTCACGGGAGATCTCCGCTGCAGGGAAATCCCTCGCGCGCATGGACGGGGAGATAGTGACTCTGGCTGAGCTTCAAAAGAGCGCTGCACCCCTGGTGGACATCCACGGCCAATACGACCATCAAAGCCTTCTCGACCCGGAGACCCACATTGGAGTCCTCGACGCTTTTGGCACCGATCATTTGAAAGAACCACTTCTCGCCGTCTCCTCCGCCTATTCGGCTTACAGGGAGACTGAGAAAAGCCTGAACGAATTGTTGAAATCCATGTCGCTCTCCGCGCGGGAAACGGACTATATGAAGTACGAAATGAAGGAGATCGACGAAGCGAAACCCATCCCCGGCGAGGATGCGGAGCTTAGTGACAGGATAGCCATGATGAAAGGCAGTGAAAAGATTTTCGCAGCGCTGTCAAAAGCCCGTGAACTTATCGACGGGGATTTCGAGTTGCCTGCGCTTGCCGCTGTCGGGGAAGCGAGCGACGCCCTGGCAGGTATTGGTGGCTTGACTGAAGAGCTTGGAGCGTTGGCGAATGCAGTCAAAGGCGCGTATTACGATATCCAGGAAGCGTCGGAGCAAATCAGGGCCATAAGCGAGAAGATGGATTTTTCGCCGTCGGATTTGGACGTGGCACTTTCGAGGCTTGATTTGATAGACAGGCTCAAATCCAAATATGGCGGCGACATCGAAAGAGTGCTCGCCCATAGAGACGAGTGCGAGTCACGGCTGAACAGGAGCGAGAATTTTGAAACGGAAAAAGAGCAGCTTGAAAAAGAGCTGAGCGAAAAACGGGAAGCCTACAGATCCGAAGCCGCCATCCTGTCCGAACTCAGGCAGACCATTGCCGCAAGGCTCGAAAAGGAAATAACGGAGCAGCTCGTGGATCTGAATTTCATGGACGCATCGTTTTCAGTCAGGCTGAAAACCGACGAAAATTTGATAGCCGAAAGAGGAAACGATATAGCTGAGTTTCTGCTGTCCGGAGGCAAAGGGCAGCCGGTGATGCCGCTTGCCAGTGTGGCTTCGGGTGGTGAGCTGTCACGGATAATGCTCGCGCTGAAATCGGTCACGAGTGAGTACGACGGCATAGAAACCCTGATTTTCGACGAGATCGACAGTGGCATAAGCGGGGTCACCGCAGCGGTGGTGGGGGAAAAACTGCGCAAGATGTCAAAGAAGCGGCAGATAATCTGCATCACCCACCTGCCTCAAATCGCTGCTTCCGCCGACCATCACTATGTGATCGACAAGAACACCGATGGCCCTGTGGCTGAGACTACGCTGAGTGAAGTGGATGGCGAAGCCCGCATAGAAGCTGTCGCAAGGCTGCTCGGGGGCCGTTCCCTCACAGACGCAGCCCTGAAAAATGCCCGCGAACTCATAGAAATAAGTTCGGATTGAAATATCTTGCGCGCAATGAACAGATGGTGAAAGTTTGTATGGCATCTGGGCGTTGCTAACGTCGCAAAATGAGCATTCTAGTCGATTTTGCTCGCAGACTTTGGGAGCTTGCTCAAACTCGCTTCGCTCAAACAGTGAGCCAAGTTCACCAAAGTCTTTGCTCGCAAAACCGGAGAATGCAGTCATTTTGCTCCAAGTCAGCAACGCCCAGATGCCATACAAACTTTCACTATCGCAGAGATTATCGTTACTGTTCACACGTACGCCAGAGATTTACAGCCCGAACCTCGCTTGCTGCGACTCCGCTTCGTGCAGCTGCGAGGCGAAGCCGAGTCTCGTCCTAAGCGACTGCGTGCGCACTCACTCCGCGCAGACGGCGCGAGACTCGGGCTGCAAATCTCTCACACAATTGATGGATAAATCAGGGTCAAATCCTAAAAATTCTGAAAAAGCAAGTATGTCTGAACTGTAACAGATTATCCAAGACATGTAGAACCGGTCAGCCTTGCTCCTTGCCCGATTTGAGGAGCCTGTGATATTCTTAACCGCATGAGAATACTTGGCATTGATCCCGGATACGCGATACTTGGATACGGAGTGGTTGAAAGCTTCAGAGACGGTTACGAGCTTGTTGAGTGCGGTGCAGTGAGGACCGATAAGAGCATGGCCATGCCCGCCCGGCTCAAGACTATCTACTCGGATTTGATGGATATCATAAGCGACACGGAGCCTGAAGCCGCCGCCATAGAAGAGCTGTTTTGGGGGACGAATACGACGACTGCCATCGGGGTAGGCGAAGCGAGAGGCGCTGCGATTGTCGCCTGTGCCAACTGTGGCCTGAGGATATATGAGTATACGCCGCTCCAGATCAAGATGGCTCTGACAGGCTATGGGCGCGCCGAAAAGGAGCAGATGCAGGAGATCGTCAGGTCGTTGCTCGGGCTTGAGACGCCTCCCAAACCGGACGATGTGGCAGACGCGCTGGCAGCAGCCATATGCCACGCAAACAGCGCGGATTCGATAGAGAGGATAGCGAAGTACACCGGCGGAGTGTAGCCCCGGGACGCTCGGGATACCTGCGAAAACCCAATCGCGGAATAAGGATTTGCCCGACAAACCCTGAGTACGAAAAATACGACGAAGCCAGGCGAAGCCGCCGGACGAGGACTGCGGAGAAAAAGGATAAAAAAAGTGATAGCGTATATATCGGGAAAATTGATGGATACAATGGAGACATCGGCGGTTATCGATACCGGAGGGATCGGCTATGAAGTTTTTCTCCCTTCCGGGTCTCTTTTGTTTTTGAAGGCGGCGGGCGACGAAGTCTCCGTCCATACCGTTCAAATAGTGAAAGAGGACGATATAAGCCTTTACGGGTTTGACGACCGCACACAGGTCGCCCTTTTCAAGCTGCTCATCACCGTCAGCGGCGTCGGTGCCAAAGCGGCCATGGCGATATTGTCGGCTTTGCCGGCCGGCGAAGTGGTCAGGGCTATCATGTTTGAGGAAGCGACGCTTTTGACCAGAGCAAATGGCATCGGCAAGAAGTCGGCGGAGAGGATAGTCCTCGAACTCAAGGACAAAGTCGGAGAGCTTGATGCGGAAGCGGGAAGTGTAAGGCCGCGTAGCCCCGGAGAGGGCGGAGATGCAGCCGAAGCCGGCGTGGAGAAAGAAATACTTGCGTTGCTCATGACGCTTGGGTACAGCAGAAGCGAGGCGTCGCAGGCGATATCGCAGATAGATGAGAAATACGATACGGTTGAGGAAGGCGTCAAATTGGCGCTCAGGGATATCAGGGCATGAGAGAAATATCACACAGCGAAAAAGAAAAAAGGATAGTGAATCCCGAACAGGATTCTTTTGAGGAAGAACGTTTTGACAAAACACTTCGACCCAGGGCTTTCGACGACTATATAGGGCAGAGCGGGGTCACAAAAAATCTTAAGATATTCATTGAGGCGGCAAAGCTGAGGAGTGAGACACTGGACCACGTGCTCTTTTACGGCCCTCCGGGCCTTGGCAAGACCACGCTTGCAGGCATCATCGCAGCGGAGATGGGCGTGGATTTCCGCGTGACTTCCGGGCCGGCTATTGAGAGGGCCGGCGACCTCGCGGCCCTGCTGACAAACCTGAAAGACGGGGATGTGCTCTTTATAGATGAGATACACAGGCTGAATAGATCGGCCGAAGAGATACTCTACTCAGCCATGGAGGACTTTGTCATAGATATGATAGTAGGAAAAGGCCCGTCGGCAAAGTCCTACCGTATACCGCTCCCGAGGTTCACGCTTGTCGGCGCGACTACGCGGGCCGGCAGCCTGTCCGCGCCGCTGAGGGACCGCTTCGGCGTCGTCAATAAATTCGAACTCTATGACGACAAAGAGCTTGCGCATATCATCAGAAGGTCTGCGGGATTGCTTGAAGTTGACATTGACGAAGAGTCCCTGCACGAACTGGCAACAAGATCGCGCGGCACCCCTCGCGTGGCAAACAGATTGCTCAAGAGAGTCAGAGACTACTCGCAGGTGAAAGGCTCAGGCCATATAGACCGAAAGATCACGGAGATCACGCTTGACGCCCTTGGCATAGACGGCAAAGGGCTCGAAGGGCTTGACCGTTCCATACTGAAATTGATCATAGAAAAATTCGGAGGCGGCCCCGTGGGAATAGACACCATCTCTGCAGCGATAGGCGAAGAGAGGGTCACGATCGAGGATGTCTATGAACCGTTTCTCATCCAGACGGGGTTCCTGCACCGTACTCCAAAAGGGCGGGTCGCGACTTCTTCCGCATGGTTGATGCTTGGGCTTACTCCGCCGGAAGAAGCTCAGGCTGTACAGCTGAGCCTTGAAACTATAAGCAACGATTTGAACCCGGAAGCCATAAGCAACGATGAAGCTTGATCTTTTCGATTACGAACTGCCGGAGAAGTCTATAGCACAATATCCATCCGCAGAGAGAGGTGCGTCGCGCCTGCTTGTCATGCACAGAGACGGAGGCGTGACGGAGGACCGCTCGTTTTCGGATTTGCCCGAATACATACGCGAGGGCGACCTGCTCGTCTTCAACGATTCGAAAGTGGTCAAAGCCCGGCTCATCGGAGAGAAGCGCGGGACGGGAGCGCGCATTGAGCTGTTCCTGCTCAGCGGCGCGGCACTCACCGGACAAGGGGCAAAGGCAAATGGATCGCTGGCCTGCGAATGTCTTGCAAAACCTGCACGCAGGCTGAAGGCCGGAGACGAAGTGATATTTGGCAAGAACCTCTCCGCTTCCGTGAAGGCCAGGATGGAGGATGGGTCGGTGCTTGTGGAGTTTCGTTTTGACGGGGCCTTTCTCGATAAGCTGGAAGAGCTTGGCCATGTCCCGCTCCCTCCCTACATCAAAAGGCCGGATGAGAAGTGTGACGAAGACCGTTATCAGACAGTCTATGCCGCAGCACCCGGCTCGGCTGCGGCTCCTACAGCGGGACTGCACTTTACGGAAGAATTGATGGAAAGGCTCGAGGAGAAGGGAGCGATGGCCGCTTTCGTGACGCTTCACGTAGGGCTCGGCACCTTCAGGCCTGTGAA
>JAISAW010000014.1 GCA_031266515.1 Eubacteriales Family XIII. Incertae Sedis bacterium | reverse complement strand
TGCTTGTCCTCTCCGTGGCGTACACTTTCTTCAATCCTGTGAGAAACAAGGACATTGAGGCCGGCGCGGGCTGAGCGAATTAAGCATGGCCGGCGTCCGGCGTGCTGTGGAGAGGTTCGTATTGAAAGAATATTTGAAAGGATAAATCGAGGGGTGCAGGGCTTTGCCTGTTTTACGCGGCTTCAGCCGCAGTGTAAAACAGGACAGCGAAGCGAGCAACGCGAGCGTAGGAGTGAGCAACGCGAATGTTAGCCCGTGGCGCTCTACCGTAAGCGGCGATTCATGCGCCGCAGTTGGGAGCATAGCGATTCACATCCTATGCGTTAAGCAGAAATGAGGCAAAAATGGAAGTTAAAAAAAGATTGGCGGGCATCCCGCTTTACGATCCGAGCGATTCTCAGTTTATTGTAAAAGAAGAGGAGTTCTACGGCAATAAGATGGAAGTCATCTACCGCAAAGGCCGCGGAGGGCTTACGAAAGCCCAGATGGAGGAAATAGCCGCCCGCGGAGAAATGGTACCGGGTTTTTCGTATGCGCCCGAATTGAATCCTCATACCTGGGAACCCGAGCCTGGGATACTCTGTGATCGCGACATAGCCGTCAAGATGAGAGACGGCGTCACTATCTATGCGGACATATATCGCCCGAAGGATTCCGGTCCCGTCCCCTGTATCGTTTCATGGGGGCCATTCGGAAAGAATATGGCGGAGATAGGCGAAGAGTTCAAGCTCATGGGCGTACCTCCGCAGACAGTTTCACGAATGGCGAAGTTTGAGTCGGCGGATCCCGGATATTGGTGTCCGAATGGCTATGCCGTCGCAAACGTAGATCCACGAGGAGTAAGCAACTCCGAAGGGTATGTTTCCAACTGGGGCGTACAGGATCATTTCGACGGCTACGACTTTATCGAATGGGCCGGCGAACAGGATTGGTGCAACGGGAAAGTAACGATGTTCGGCAACTCGGGATGTTGCATGGTCATCTGGGGGATAGCCAGTACTCAGCCGCCTCACTTGGCTTGCATAGGCGCATGGGAAGGCACCGGGGATATGTACCGCGAAAGTTTCACGTGGGGAGGTATATCAGCGGCCGCGTACAACGGCAATATGATCAATTCCATTTCATGCAAGACCTATATCGAAGACGTGCCAAATATGTTGGCGTGCCGGCCTTACTACGACGAATACTGGCAGGCAAGAGCGCCCAGGTTTGAAAACATCCGCGTACCGGCGTACGTCACTGCAGGCCTCTGCCACATTCACCTGAGAGGTTCCTTTGAAGCGTTCCGCAAGATTCGTACCCCGAAGAAGTGGCTGAGGGCCCACCGCGATATGGAGTGGCCTGATACATACAATCCTCAAAATCTGGAAGACCTGAAGAGGTTTTTCGATCGTTACTGCAAGGGAATCAGGAACGGGTGGGAGTTTACTCCGCGAGTAAGGATAGACGTCACGGACGCGTACGGGTTTGACTATGCCCCGAGGCGCGAGGAAAACGAGATGCCGCTTGCGCGAACGGAGTACAAAAAAATCTATTTGGATGCCGAGACGCATACGGCTTCGTATGAGCAGTTTCCAAACCACAGCGAAGTCTCATATGACCCCGAGACGGAGACGACCACCTTCGATATTAAATTTGGCGAGGAGACCGAGATAACGGGATACATGAGCCTCAGGCTCTACGTCGAGTGCAGAGGGCATGACAATATGGACTTGTTTCCCTGGGTGAAGAAACTCGGCCAAAATGGCGAGTACCTGCCCGTCCATTGCATGGGCGAAAACTATCGCGGCGCGTGGGGCTACTTCCGCTGTCAGCGCAGGGAACTCGACCCGAAGCTGACGAGCCAATTCCAACCGGTGCAAGCCCATGAAAAAGACGAACCCATGGAGCAGGGAGTCATCTATCCTGTCGATATCGAGATATATCCTCACTCCCGTATTTGGCATAAAGGGGAATCGCTTCGAGTTGAAATAGGCGGCAGATTCATCTCTACCGAATGGTTTGAAGATTCGCACATGGTATTTGAAACCGATAACGGCGAAGGGACGCACGTCATCCACACAGGCGGCGAATACGCTTCATACCTTCAGATACCATACATCCCGCCGAAGTATACCAGCGGCGACTATGTTTACAGATAAGTACGGGCTATGTCGGTATTTTCGGCGCGCAGATGTTTGCAGTAAAAAAGGGGAGGGATTGTGAAATGAGCAATCTGGTTGAAACTCTTGTAAAAAGCAACAGAGTCGCCGAAAAGAGTAGCGTTCCCGGAGTGCGATGCGCTATTCCTCTTTTTTCCCACAAAGTGGACACGAATCGGCCACAGGTGGGCTTAAAAATGGACTGCAAAGTGATATTTCACGTGCTATCATTTAGAGGATAGGTGGCAGATGTCAAGTCCCACTATCAATACATGAATTATCATGTATCCGTCATTACATTGTTGCTATAAGAGGAGGCAGTAATGAGTGTAATACTATCAGGAAATGAGGCGGTAGCGAGGGGAGCATATGAAGCGGGACTTGTTTTCGCTTCTGCTTACCCGGGCACCCCGAGCACAGAAGTTCTGGAGAATCTGGCACAGTACAAGGACTCGTTGTACTGTGAATGGGCTCCGAATGAGAAAGTGGCGATGGAAGCGGCTATCGGGGCTTCGATAGCAGGCGTCCGTTCGCTTGCAGCTATGAAGCACGTAGGCGTGAACGTAGCTGCAGATCCGTTGTTTACCATTGCGTATATGGGCGCCACGGGCGGACTTGTCCTGGTGTCGGCCGACGATCCTGGACAGCACAGCTCACAGAACGAGCAGGACAACCGCAACTATGCGGAAGCCGCTCGTCTTCTTATGTTGAACCCGTCTGACAGCCAGGAGTCGAAGGATTTCACAAAACTCGCGTTTGACCTGTCGGAGAAGTTCAATACCCCGGTATTGCTCCACATCACCACGAGGACCTGTCACAGCAAAGGTATCGTCACATTCGCCGATCGCGTGGAAAAAGCCGCGATCCCCTATGAAAAAAATTCTGCGAAGTATGTATCCGTACCGGCAAACGCAAAAGTTCTGAGGGCGAAGCTCGAAGATCGTGTCAAGATCATGGAAGAGTACGCCAACACCTGCGAGATCAACAAACCCGAATATAAAGGAAGCAAAGTCGGCGTCATCACTTCCGGCGTGAGCTACCAGTACGCCAAGGAAGTTTTCCCCGAGGATACGTCATTCCTGAAACTCGGGCTGTCGTGGCCTTTCCCGGGCGAGCTCGCGAAAGAGTTCGCTTCAAAGGTTGACAAGCTCTACGTCGTCGAAGAGATGGATCCCTACATCGAGAGGCATCTCATGCAGCTTGGGATCGCCTGCGAAGGCAAGTCCCTTATCCCCCGCTTCGGCGAGCTGAATTCGGACATCGTGAGAAAGTCGATCTTTGGGACAGAGAACGATCACAGTGAGCTTGAAAAGCAGGCTGTGAACAGGCCCCCGGTGCTCTGCGCAGGCTGTCCGCACCGTGGGTTTTATTATGTCCTTTCGAAGAAAAAGAACTATGCCGCGTTCGGGGATATCGGCTGCTACACGCTTGGTGCCGCGCCTCCGCTTTCAGTCCTTGATACGGCTCTCTGCATGGGTTCTTCCATCAGCACAGCCCACGGCGCACAGATCTCATGGGAGCGTACGGGGTCGGACAGGAAAGCCATCGGCGTCATTGGCGACTCCACTTTCCTGCATACCGGCGTCAACAGCCTCATGGAAGTGGCGTACAACAACAGCAATGTCCTCACCTGCATCCTTGACAACCGTATCACCGGCATGACGGGACACCAGCAAAATCCGGGAACGGGCTTCACCCTCACAGGAGAGCCGGCACCCGAAGTGGACATCGAAGCCCTCTGCATTTCCATCGGGATCAAGGCTGAAAATATCTACGTGATAAACCCGCTCGACCTGGAGGAGACGAGCAGAGTCCTCGACGAGGCCATGGCGAAAAAAGCGCCGACGGTAGTCATCACGCGTTGGCCCTGCGCCCTGAAGAAATTTTCCGAGCAGGACAAAAAAGAATTCGACCTTACGAAAAAATACTGTGCCATAGATCAGGACAAGTGCAAGAAGTGCAAAGCCTGCGTCAAGACAGGCTGCCCCGCTATCCAGACTCAGGCAGACGGCAGCATCGTGATCGATAAGGCTTCGTGCATGGGCTGCAGGGTTTGTCTACAGGTCTGTCCCTTTGATGCGATTGAGGAGGTGCGCTAACATGAACGATGTCAAAAATATATTGCTTGTCGGAGTAGGCGGGCAGGGGACCATCCTGGCCAGTAAACTGCTTTCGGAAGCTCTCGTAAACGCAGGCTACGACGTGAAGATGAGCGAAGTACACGGCATGAGCCAGCGCGGAGGCAATGTCAGCACCCAGATCAGATACGGCACGAAGGTCTACTCACCCATAGTCGGGGTCGGCGAAGCTGATGTCATCGTGGCTTTCGAAAAGATGGAAGCCCTCCGCTGGATCGAGTATCTCAAGAAAGGCGGCAAGATCGTCATCAATGATTTTGAGATCCCGTCAGCACCGATACTGATGGGCGTCGCGGAGTATCCACAGGGGATCATCGAAGACCTTGAAAGTGTCGCGGATGTGACCGTCATCAAAGCTGCGGATATAGCCGGGGAGCTCGGCAATACCAAGGCGATGAACGTCGTGCTTCTCGGGGCTTTGGTAAAAGCCCTGGGCATCGAAGGCATCGATTGGGATGCGGTGATCGCCGGAGGCGTGAAGAAGGGCTTTGAGGAGCTGAATACAAAGGCGTTCAAAGCCGGCTACGCGCAGTAAGCGGTACCTGCGGCAGTGTTTGCTGTGAAGAAGTAAAAGATAGAAAAAGAGCCGCCTGCGATTTACTGTTGGCGGCTCTTGCATTTACTATTATATTATCCATCTTTGCGGTAAATATAGTAGGATTTGAAGTGGGCAGAATATAGAGCCCGCAGAAAGTCAGGAAAGGAGAGAGAAGTGTGAAAAACTTTTCACATGCCGCCGGAGGCAACTCAATCATTTTCCCTCATGCAGAGATAAGGTGTTAGAAAATCAAAACGTTATGGTATGGCAGAAACATCTTTCATTAGAAATTTGTTTCTGCAAGCGGCGATTTACTCGCCGCGCTAAGCAGAAATGAGGTAAAAAAGTGCCAAAGAATTTTGCAGAGCTCGAAGAGCGGATAAAGGGTCGCGCTGACAGGAAGAAGGTAATAGCGGTGGCGGCTCATGACCCGCATACCCTCGAAAGCCTTGCCGAAGCGACGAGCAAGGGCATGGTGGATTCCGTACTTATAGGAGACGCCAAAAAAATCGAAGAGATTATAAAGGCTGAGGGCCTGGATCTCGGAAATCCGGAAATCATTGAAGCGG
>JAISAW010000109.1 GCA_031266515.1 Eubacteriales Family XIII. Incertae Sedis bacterium | reverse complement strand
AAAGCTGTGCTTCCGCTGAAAGCCCCGTCGCTGCCGCTCCGCACAATACCGCCGCTGCCCCCGTCATAATCGGGATCACCCTTCGTACCGTAGCTTATGGTGTACGCGCCCGAAAACTGCGAGGTCACGTCTTTGTTTTCGCTGTCAAATACCTTGACGTCCAGCTTTTCTTTCAACACCGCCGCCCACTGGCTACCTTTGGGCTGGGTGGGGGTACACACGGTCTTATCGCCAACGAAAGGCAAGATGTCCAAGAGCCGGATGCCTCCCAGATACGAGTTTCCATTATTCTTCAGCGTCAAGCTGAATTTTCCTTCGCCGCCCGCGTTGGTGGCAACGGTCGCTTCAGCTCCAGTGATGTTCACGTTTTGCCAAACAGGAGTATCCCCAAGGCGGTTATTGAGCATCTCGGCGATGACGCTCATGCCGTCCAGTTGCGTGACGTTGAGCAGCGGAGATGTCGTGGAAACCAAAATAGGCGTATTGGGGTTGCCATCCAAGTCGTTGGTGTCTTGATAGAAAGTGCCATAGTTTGCCGGTATCGTAAAAGGTGAGGCCTCACTTACCCCAAAGAGAAGCCCGGATGTATCGGGATAGCCTGTGCCATTGGTATGATTGAAATAGATGTTTCCAGAAGTGGCGTCTTCACGCAGCTTTACAGTAATGGGGATAAATTTGGCGTTTACGCTGGTAGCGGTTGTCGCGGCCAGCGTCATGGGCTTGTTCATTTCAATTTTATAAGCTCGTTTCCCCTGAACGGTGGTCTTTTCAATGCTCGCGGTGGCAACCGGCGCCCCTGTCCCGTCAGCATTGCCGTTAAAGACATTTAAGGTCTGTGTCGTGTCGATCTCAATGGCGTTTGGCGGCAGATAATAGAGGATGGGGTTTTTCCAGGGGTTGTTTGCATAGCTCCAGCTAAGACTATAGAAGCGCAAATTCATGCCAATCTCGGTACCCGGATTCTTAATCCCTTCCTGGCCTCTTTGATACTGCCACTGTACGGAAGGTATTACAGGGTTGTCCACGAAATAGGCTCTGCTGTAAGATTCCGAATTAAGCGTGGACAGCTTCATGGTATAGCTGTCGTCCGCGTCCTTCTGCTTGCCGGCCACATAGTTGCCGGTATGCAGGTCCGCGCGCCTCTCCCCTTTCCACTCAAGGTCGGCCTTAGTCATTACAAAGTCATTATTTTTGACCGCCCTTCCATCAGGATAAGCATCTCCGGGCCAATTCAAAAAAGAGAGCGTAAACCTCATGCTCGCGCCCGTAGGCAGCGCCCGGTCCTCGTTTGCGGACGTGACAGTCTCTGTAATACCGTTGCCTAAAGGCCAGGCTTCAATGCGGTCGATGTATTCTCCTGCCCCAAGCGTCGCGCCCGGCACCGCAGAGGTGTCTGCATAGGGCTGGTTGGTTGTTCCTGCGTTTGCAGCGGCAGGCAAGTAATAGATGGCCTGTCTTCCCCCGCCCGGACCGGCAATATAATAGACAAGTTTGGCCTGAAAACGTACGCCAATATTTGCTACAGTGACACGGGACACGTTGAGTTTTTTCCCAGTCTTGTCCACATCGTTATACCAGGTATAGTGCGCCTCCGGGACAGGCGCCGTCCCGCTGTTTTGGGCTGAATAGGGAAAATATGAATAAGCGCTGCCATCCCCTTTTTTGAGATATAGCCGTGTGCTGAAATTAAAGCTGGCTATCGGATTCATATGCACCTGCGCCTGATCTACAAGTTTAAATGTCTTTGTGTTAGTCGTTGTTGTCGGCGTCGCCGCTCCCGCATAGGTGCTTGTCAGAGTGGCACACAGCGTAACGCTGTCCCCGTTCTTATAGACGCCGCTTGGAAACGTTATGTTAAAGCCAGGCATAGAATATCCGGCATATAAATACGTGCCTGAGCGGTACCATTCCGATCCGCTCGCAACGCCGTCCTGGCCTACATTCCCCAAATCCCAGGTGACGGTGTTTGTGTCCGGGTCGCTTTCATCGATACTATAGTCCGCCAATCCATAGTATGGCTTGTCAGGGATGACAAGGGTTGCATTCCTGGGATAGGTAAGGGTCATCGTGTAAGAGGTACCCGGTTCGCTAAGCCATGGCGATGTCGCGCCATATTGGCTCACGGACAGGTCCAGTCTCCTTGCCTGGCCTAAGTTGATCTCGGTTGTATTGGGTGACGCGTTAAAGATAAGCGATCTGCCGACGTTAGGCGAAGCCAGAGCGGTCAGAGCCTTCGGCGCAGCGATGTCCCCGCCGGTGATGACCCGGGCGATCGTCTTTTCTTTCGGAAGCCAGCCTCCGAAGGTGCTTCCATTAAAATTATAGGGCAAGGTAATGGTGCCGGTGGAGCCCTCCGTGTCTGAGACGGTAAAAGACACGGTGATGTCGTCGCCGTCAACCTCTACCTTACGGTTTTGAGCGGCAGTAGGCCAGCCTATGCCTGCCTCATCTATACGGAAGTAGACGTGGTTTCCGTTCCAGGGTGCCCGTTCAAAGTATCCCTCATCGTCCACATTTGAGAGTTTTATCTCCACTTTTGCATCGATGGCTTCCACCGGTGCCGTTATCACATAGGTAGCCCGGACGGTTAGCTGGTCGGTGGTAGACTGAGAAGTGGTGTAGCCTGCACTTATAGAGCTTGCAGCTGTCGTAGAAGACGAAGCAATGGTAAAGGTGGCCAGGCCTACATCGCCTACCTCGGAAAGAGGGCCTATTCCCCGGCTTGGGAACGAAGCGGAAGTGCCAGTGCTGTCCAACGCGCCGCTGCCATCGTGGCCTTTGCCGCCATCCTGGGCTCCGCCACCATTCTGGATCACGCCGTCATTCCTGATCCCATCTGGAGCCCTCTCGCCTGAGGGTTTCGCGCTATCAGTATTTTCGGAACTTGCCGCGCCTTGCGCGCCCACATCCGAAGGGGTGGCATCCATAGCTCTGTTTTCGGAAACATCCACTTGGCCTCCCTCCACATTTTCTACGCCCGAAACGGCGGCAATCGTGGCGCTGCCGTTCGAAACCGCCGCATCGCCGCCACCCATGGCGAATGCCACCTGTGGGACGATAAGTGCTACGATAAGCAGCAACGAAAGCGCAAGTGGCTTTCTTCTGTTTTTTCTGGATTTGATACTTGACATGATTTTTCCCCCATTCGTCTTTCTCATTCATGATAAGTTTCACTACGGTGCCTTTGCCGGATATGCGTCCCCGCATCCGGCAAAGATGAAGCTTATGTAACCCCGTAGCGAAAAAAACAGCCTCCGCAAACAGTACGCGCCGGGCTGTTTTTTCCTTCTGTTTTTTGTTGGTGTATTAAAATAGGATACGAAGAAACCGTATCCTGTTGATACCGAAAGGTTTGCATTATATTTGCCTTCTCCCTGATGCAGAAGGCGTCCGCTTTTCCTGTTATAGTACTGTGCACATTATCCCCATGTATGATTAACTACCTGCATAGTATATACCTTTTTCCTCTAAAGTTAAATATACAAAAACTTTACGATAAAGGTTTTGTATATCAGGTATATACAGCGGCAATTTCTATCATAGCAAAAGACCGGCCGCAGCCATCTGCGGTCGGTCTTCTTCTTAGCTTCTACAATCCGGCGAATCGTCGTATTCGCCGTACTCGCCTGGCAGGTTCCCCTTAGATGATACCCTGGTCGAGCATCGCCTGGGCTACCTTGTTGAAGCCCGCGATATTGGCTCCTGCGATGTAGTCTCCGGCTTTGCCATACTCTTTTGCGGTGTCGTCGATGTTGTGGAAGATGTTCACCATGATGCCGTTCAGCTTGGCATCCACTTCCTCGAACGTCCAGGAGAGCCTCTCTGAGTTCTGGGACATTTCGAGGCCGCTCGTGGCGACTCCGCCGGCATTCGCCGCTTTGCCCGGGAAGAACGGGATACCGCTCTCCTGCAGGTAGAGCGAAGCGTCGAGAGTGGTAGGCATATTCGCGCCTTCACTGACGATCTTGCAGCCGTTCTTGATAAGGGTCTTTGCATCTTCGATATTCAGTTCGTTCTGAGTGGCGCAGGGGAGGGCTATGTCTACGGGGAAGTCCCATGCTTTGCCTTCCGAAGCTTCCTTGTAAACCGCATCCTTGTGGATGTTCGCATACTCGATAAGCCTTCCGCGCTTCACAAGCTTGATCTCCTTGATCGTATCGAGGTCGATGCCGGACTCATGATAGATGACGCCGCTGCTGTCCGTCATGGTCACGACTGTCGCGCCGAGAGCCTGGGCTTTCTGTACCGCGAAGATAGCGACATTGCCGCTTCCGGAGACTGCGACTTTCTTGCCCTTGAACGAATCGCCGATGACCTTGAGGTACTCTTCGACGAGATAGACAAGGCCGTATCCGGTTGCTTCCGTACGGGCAAGGCTGCCGCCCCAGGTGAGGCCCTTGCCGGTCAGTACGCCTACGAACTCGTTCTTCAGCTTCTTATACTGCCCGAACAGGTAGCCGATCTCACGGCCGCCGACACCGATGTCGCCTGCGGGCACGTCGGTATGTTCGGTGATGTGACGGAACAGCTCTGTCATGAACGCCTGGCAAAAACGCATCACTTCGCCTTCGCTCTTGCCTTTGGGATCAAAGTCGGAGCCGCCCTTGCCGCCACCCATAGGAAGCCCGGTCAGGGAATTTTTGAAAATCTGCTCAAATCCAAGGAACTTGATGATGCCGAGATTGACTGAAGGATGGAAACGCAGCCCGCCCTTGTAGGGGCCTATCGCCGAGTTGTACTGAACCCTGTAACCGCGGTTTACCTGCACCTTGCCGCTGTCGTCGACCCACGGGACGCGGAATAGAATGGTGCGCTCGGGCTCTACGAGCCTCTCGAGGAGAGCGGCTTTTTCGTAGGCGCTGTCTCCCTCGACCACTACCCTAAGACTCTCGAGAACTTCTTTTATCGCTTGTAAAAACTCAGGCTGCTCTGCGTTTTTCTTTTCTACATCCGCGATAATTTTGTCTACATAGCTCATTGTTACCTCCCTCTGCCGACGCTGCGGCAAATGATAATATGGTTTTTTTTGATCGGAGAAGATTGCCCTCTCCGTAATTGCCGAAGATATTATAATCTCTTTGCAGACGAAAATTTTCTGTCAATTTTTATCACGTAACATTCTAAACATTCAGTCTATTCAGAGCGCTTCGTTCCGTGGCCAATATCTCGCCGTCCTCGCCGAGCGGAATGAAATATCCACATACCGTACGGCCTGATTCGATCTCGGAAACCATCTTGAGTTTTTTGCCTGAAACATCAAATACCGATACTATATCTTCCATCGCCGCGGATACATCGGGCGCTATCACGCTCAGGATATTTTCGTCCTCTTCAAAAAATCCAGCGCTGTAATACTCCGTCGTCCCCTTGCCTTCAAAGATGGCGGCGTAGAAGATATCGGCTTCGACAAGATCCTGGAAGAAATGGCTGCCGTATGAAAGCTCAGGCAGATACCCGGCACCTTCATAGCTGACTTCGCAGGTTATGTTCATATTGCTTATCTCCGCAAATTTGACAGGGACGCCAAGCTCGGGGGAAGTCGTTCCGAGCCTGCCGGGGACCAGCAACATGATCACTTTGCCCGAATCCTTGTAATAATGGTTGACCTGGCCTACAAGCCGAGCTACTGCGGGCTTCAGGTTGTACGGGTATTCATAGTATCTCCTCGGATTGATCTGTACGACCACATCTATATCCGAATAGTACGCGCCGCCCATCGTCCCGCCACTCAGCCTGAAAAATGTTTCTTCATCAGGCACTTCAGGGATGAAAGCTTTGATGCCGATGCCGCCCACGTATAGAGGCCTGCACTGAAGCAGGTTGATCATATAGTGGCCGTCTACCGAGATGTTGATCGCGAACTCGACGTCGACAGGGCAGTCGTACTCATGTTCCACCGCTTTGATGATCGCCCTGACGTCGGCGATGATATTCTCGTTTTCAAGGATGCGTTCGCAACTCGTATAGACGATGCGGCGGTTGAGCCCCACTTTTTTCAGCTCGCGCTCTTTGCGATAGTCCCTCTCGATCATGACTTCGCGGAACCATTGCTTCATACGCCTTTCCGCTTCTTCAATCGGGATCGTTGCGAAGGTGTTCAGGGTGAGGTCAAGGACGTCCACCTTTTTTTGAGTGAAGTCCGAGTCGTACTCGCCTTTCATGGCTCTGCTCTTCGGCTGGTCGAGAGCGGCCAGTCTCGGGTAATCGCCCTCTGTGCGGTCGACCGCCCTGGTGCCAAGGCCGAGGACTATGCGTATGACCCCCGCGCCAGGATCGATGTCCTTGTTCCACCTGTATGAATTGTATGAAAAGCAGACACCTGCCGCAGCTGGCATATATATATCCTGAAACAGCGAGCCGCTTACCCGCTGCACCAGCAGGGCCATCTGTTCATCCCTGGGCGCGAGCCCTCTCTTCAGCCGGTATTCGAGCGCTGATTCATCCATGGTGCTTGCGTAGACGGTGCGGACAGCATCCTCAAAACCCTGAAGCCTTTCTTCAAGCGTCCCCTTGTTCACGCAGAAAACCGATTCGTATTTCCCCGCAAACGCATTGCCAAAGCCGTCTTCAAGCATTGACGACGACCTCACGATGATAGGGCTCTGCCCGAAGTATTCGAGCATTTGGCGGAACTGCTCGCGGATGTTGTCTGAAAAAGTGCCTTCCAATATCTTCTCTTTCAGTATTTCCGCTATCCCGAAATACCCTCTCT
Organism: Eubacteriales Family XIII. Incertae Sedis bacterium; assembly: GCA_031266515.1. Taxonomy (GTDB): domain Bacteria; phylum Bacillota; class Clostridia; order Peptostreptococcales; family Anaerovoracaceae; genus JAISAW01. The sequence goes on along the minus strand of JAISAW010000109.1, from coordinate 873 downwards.
GTTTCCTCTGCCTGATCTTCAGGCTCCAGCATTTGTTTTTTACAAGGAAGGTGTAGTAGAGGTTTGAACATATATAGTAACTGTCGTGCGGCTCCAAAATAGCCGCCACATCAGGAAGCTGCCTTTCGACGATCAGGCGTGAGAGAAGCATCCCCGTCGCCTTGCCGCCCACGGAGCCGACGCCTATCATCCTTGATTTGATTGAAAGGATGTCGTCAAGCGTTATGTTTCTCTCGACTATATCAAGGATGCGCTCGTCAGGCGTGAATGTGATACGGCAAAGATCCCTTATCTCCTCCTTGCTGTCTACGCCTACGACGGCTTGCTGCCTCTTATCCATGAAAAACCGCTCCCAGTTGTCGAGGCTTCTCGTCATGTCGATATCGCCGTTGTGTCCGACCAAGGCAAAGTATTCCGCAAGCCCTATGCCATTAGTGATAGGCGACAGCGAATCTGGATCGTCGATGTTCACCACATGCGGCAGGAATATCGTGGGGAGATACCTCTCAAGCACTTTGGCCGGGTGCACATACATATTCCGCCCCCTGTGGACGACGTCGATGAGGATGCTTGTCGTCTCGCGGATCCTTGAAACGGTCTCTGTCGAATGGCGGCCCCGCATGAATGAGAAATACGCCACTGAGTTTGACCTGACGATCTCGGGCACGGTCACGACAAAGAAGTTTGTCATCATGAAGTCTGCAATCCACTCGTCCTGGAGGTCTGTCAGGCTGTCAAAGACGTAGTGTGTGCCCGCTCCTTCGTTTTCGATGATATCGGTCACCTGTATCACCGTCTGCTCGAAGCCTGTCGATATATCGATATCGTAGATATTGACCCCTCGGTCGGCTCTCGTCGCGAGCTTCGGCTCCC
>JAISAW010000030.1 GCA_031266515.1 Eubacteriales Family XIII. Incertae Sedis bacterium | reverse complement strand
AGCGCAGACGATTGCATTGTGATGAAAGAAAGGAAAGGAACCCCCGATGAGTGAGAAATTTGATCTCCTGAAAGACTATGAGAAGGACGTTTTTACCTTGAAAGTGATGAAAGAAAGGCTGCCCAAGGATGTCTACAATTCACTTCTCGAAAGCATAAGGAGCCAAGCCCCTCTCAACCAGAAAATAGCCGGAGTCGTGGCGACAGCCATGAAGGAATGGGCTATAGAGAAGGGCGCTACTCACTACTCGCACTGGTTCCAGCCCATGACCGGCCTCACGGCTGAGAAGCAGGAATCCTTTGTGAACTTTTCGGACAACCGTGAAATCACGCTGGAGTTTTCAGCAAAGGAACTGATCCAGAGCGAACCCGACGCATCCAGCTTTCCGTCCGGCGGCATCAGGGCCACTTTCGAAGCGAGAGGCTATACGACCTGGGATCCGACGTCCCCGGCTTTTGTCAAAGGGCATGTACTCACGATACCCACGGCCTTCGCTTCGTACAGCGGCGAAGCGCTGGACAAGAAGACACCGCTGCTGCGTTCGATGCAGGCTATTAATAAGGAAGGAAGCAGGCTTCTCAAACTCATTGGAGAGCCGGAGGATACAGGGGTCTTGTCAAACTGCGGTGCCGAACAGGAGTATTTCCTGATCGACGAGTCGGTGTTTGGCGAGAGGATCGACCTTATAAACACAGGGCGTACGCTCTTTGGCAGCCCGCCCGCAAAAGGGCAGGAGCTCGACGACCACTATTACGGGAGCATCAAAGAGAGGGTTGCGGACTACATGCAGGATCTCGACGAGACGCTCTGGAAACTCGGGGTCGCGAGCAAGACGAGGCACAACGAGGTAGCTCCGGCGCAGCACGAGATCGCACCTATTTATGAATCCGTAAATGCGGCTGCGGACAGAAACCAAATCGTGATGGACACGCTCAAGTCGGTTGCCAAACGGCACGGCATGGTGGCGCTGATCCATGAAAAACCGTTTGAAGGCGTCAACGGCAGCGGCAAACACTGCAACTGGTCCCTTGCGACCACGCGGGGCGAGAACATCTTTGAGCCGGGGGCCACTCCCGAGGAAAACGCGAGGTTTTTGCTTTTCCTCTCCGCTGTCATAAAGGCGGTCGACGACTACCAGGACCTGCTCAGGCTGGCGGTGGCTTCCGCCGCGAACGACCACAGGCTCGGCAGGGCCGAGGCACCGCCCGCAATCATCTCCATTTTCCTCGGGGACGACGTGACTGAAGTCCTCGAAGGCATAAGGAAAGGCAAGAAATCCACGAGCAGAAGCGTTACGAAGATGGATATCGGCGTGGATGTGCTGCCGAAGTTTTCAAGGGATGTGACCGACCGCAACAGGACTTCGCCTTTTGCCTTCACCGGGAACAAGTTCGAGTTTCGCATGGTTGGCAGTTCGCAGTCGATATCAGGACCTCTCTTTGTGCTGAACACGATCGTGGCCGACGCGCTTGCAGGATTTGCGGACAGGCTTGAAAAAGTGAAAGCGAAGGACGTCAAGGACGAGATAGCTGCGATCATATACGAGACGGCCAACAAGCATGAACGGATCATCTTCAATGGCAACAACTACACTGACGAATGGGTCAGTGTAGCGAAGAAAAGAGGGCTGCTGAACCTGGCGTCCACCCCGGATGCCCTGTCGCACTACTCTGACAAGAAAAATGTCGAGCTGTTCGAAAAATACGGTGTGCTCTATCCTGCCGAAGTGAAAGCCCGTGAGGAGCTGAAACTCGAAGCCTATGTGACCACGCTGAATATCGAAGCGCTCACAATGATCGAGATGGCGAAGAGGGATATCATACCTGTCGTCATAGAGTTTTCGGGAAGTATCGCAAACACGATAGCGTCGCTGAAAGGGGCCCGTGCCTCCACGAAACTGGAAACGGCCCTTCTGAAAGAAGTTTCAAAGTACGCGGACAAGATCGGAGACGATGTCGTGAACCTCGAAACAGCGCTTGCGAAAGTCGGCGCAGACTGGTCCACGCTGAAAACCGCAAAGCATTACCGCAAAAACGTCCTGACTGCCATGAACGGGCTCAGGGACACGGCGGATGCCCTGGAGCAAATAGTGGACAGGGAGTACTGGCCGCTTCCGAGCTACGGCGAATTGCTGTTGTCGGTGAAATAGCCGCCCGGGAAAGACCGGCACTTTATTCCTGCTATTTGTTGCCGGGGTAATAAAATAGACTCCTCTTACGAAAGAGCTGCTTCGAAAAAAGCGGCTCTTTCGTCTCCGGCGGGAAGCCTCGAAGCGTATTTTGGCTCCCGGTGGTGCCTTGAAACCGCACCCGGGACGGGAATTATCCTTGGAAAAATATAAAAAACCCGTGTTTTTTAGCAATTTACCGTAAATTGATAGATTTATTTGCCCAGTATCCTTGACACCGTAAATAGTCAATACTATACTTAGTTTGATGGAAACATTTTGATAATGCCAACCCATCCCGGCGTAGCCGCGTTTGCGACCTGTCTATTAGTGGAGAGGTTGGTCGCTTTTATTAACAAGTGACAGGCAGTCCCCCATACTGCATACGCGAACGACGAGATTTGATCCTTTAGTTTCGAATCTCACGCCGGGTTTCTTTATGCCTTTCGTATGCCCGGATGGCTGCCGCCAAAAGGCCAGGCGACGATTCCTCTGGAGCAATTCCCCTGAAAGCCCCTGAAGAAGAGCAAAATAATTAAAATACTTATAAAGATATTATGAATTTGATATATTTCTACCGGCGCTTCGGGTATGTTCATGCCAAATTATAAAGCGCTGAGGTTTTGGCGGCCATTCGGACAGACATGTCTGGATAGCCACATTTTTGCAGGGATGGTTGTGGCAGCCGCAGCCGCAGTCATCAGAAAGGTAAAAGCGGAACTGGTTTCAGCCGCCGCACACGTATTCTTCGATGGACAGAGACGACTATGGCTCCGACGCCCGCACGTCCGCGGAACTCGATATAGAGGAAAAATCCTCCCTTTGTTCGGGGCTGGATAACTGGAGGACCAAACCCGTCCATCGCCTCGGGATAGGATCTGTGTGCATGGCGGACGGGCCGCACGGCGTCCGAAAAGAAACGGAGGCGCCGGACGGGAAACCCCACACCGAAAAGTCAGTTTGCTTCCCGTGCCTGTGCCTGCTCGCCTGCTGTTTTGATACGGCGCTCGCAAAGGAATACGGACTTGTCCTCGGGGGTGTGGCGCGGGCAGCTGACATTGATATGCTGCTCGCCCCAGGTGTCAACCTTAAGCGCAGCCCTCTGTGCGGGCGAAATTTCGAATACTTCTCAGAAGATCCTGTACTGACAGGAGAGCTGGCCTGCGCCTTTGTCCTCGGCTTGCAGGAAGCCGGGGTTGGCAGCGCGGTAAAACATTTCGCGCTGAACAATCAGGAAAAAGCCAGGCTGAGCAGCGATTCCATCGCGGACGAACGCGCAAAGAGGGAACTCTATCTGTTGCCGTTTGAGATGGTGGCCAAAAAAGCTGGTCCGTGGGCAGTGGTCACAGCGTACAACAAAGTGGACGGAATATACGCAAGCGAAAACACCGGCCTGATCCGCAGGATACTCAGGGAGGATTGGGGCTACGGCGGCTTGGTTGTGAGCGACTGGGGCGGTGTCCACGACAGGGTGAAGGCCTTGCATGCGGGGCTGGATTTGGAGATGCCGTCCAGTGGCGGGTTTCGCGACAGGGAGATAAAAAAGGCTGCAATGGGCAGCACGGAGGATCTGTGCGCCCTGGACGAGGCTGCGCGGGGCATCCTGGATTTGGCGGCAAAGTCCAAAAAGGCGAAAGGGGCCGCATACCGCGAATACATCGAACAGGAAGCGCATGAAACTGCGCGGCGAATCGCACGGGAATCTTTCGTACTGTTGAAAAATGAAGAAAACCTTCTCCCCCTCCCGCCCGGGCGGGTTGCCGTCGTCGGCGCGTTTGCCTGTGAGCCGCGCTATCAGGGCGGAGGGGCTGCAAACATACACCCGACTCGTCTCCCGTCCTTTCTCGATGTGCTGGCAGGCCGGGGAGTGGAATTCATATTTGCGAAAGGGTATAGCGCTGAGGATGAGAGGCCGGATGATTCGCTGGTCAGCGAAGCTGTCTCTGCGGCGCAGGCGGCGGACAGTGTGCTGGTCTTCGCCGGTACGCCTGTATCATATGAATCGGAAGGCTATGACCGCGCCCACATGCGTCTGCCCGAAGCGCAAAACCGCGTGATATCCGAAGTCGCTAAAGCAAACCCGAATGCGGCCGCAGTGCTGTTTGCCGGTGGGCCGATAGAGATGCCCTGGATTGATTCTGTGCGCGCTGCACTCTTTTGTTACCTGCCGGGTCAGGCGGGGGCGGAGGCCGCCGCCGATTGCCTGTGGGGTTCTTTCTCGCCTTGCGGCAAACTGCCTGAGACCTTCCCCGTTAGGCTTTCCGACACGCCTTGCCATGGCTGTTTTGGGCAGGAGCGCGCCGTGGAATACCGCGAAAGCATCTTTGTGGGCTACCGGTATTACAGTTCCGCCGGGAAAGAGGTTCTTTTCCCGTTCGGCCACGGGCTGAGCTATTCGAGTTTTGAGTACGGCGATATCCTATCCGAAATCCGGCCTGACGGCGGCGTCGGCCTCAGCTTCACGGTCACAAACACAGGAGGCATGGCTGCCGCCGAAGCGGCGCAGGTCTACATTTCCGCCGACCGGCAAGCGGGCGGGCTGCAAACGATATTTCGCGCAGAGCGGGAACTCAAGGCTTTTGCAAAGGTATCCCTCGCCCCCGGGCAGACGTCGCGGCTGCACTTTTCGCTCACTCCCCGCGACTTTGCGTTCTTCAATACGGAGATCGGCGACTGGCATACCCTCGGAGGAAGCTATCGGATTCTGGCCGGATCGTCCTCTTCGGACATCCGCCTCGACACGTATGTGGAGCTGCGGGACTCGCATCCGGGCGCAGGCCTGCCTGGCCTGCGTTTGGAAGCGCCGGAGTACTACGATATGGAGCTGCTTCCGTCCGTCACCAAAGAGAGTTTCGAAGCGTTGCTCGGCCGCGCCGTGCCTGCTTATCCACCGAAGCCCTTCACCAGGGATTCCACTCTTAAAGAGCTCAGGCCGACTTTTACAGGCAAGCTGCTTGACCGTATGGTGAAGCGCCAGGCAATGGAGAGCAATGCGGGCGAGCAGGAAGGCCAGGACCTGAGCGTGATGCTTCTCGCCCAGGCTGACTATCTGCCTTTGGACGCGCTGATAGCCGCCACAAAGGGCCGGATCAGCGGGGATATGCTCGACGGGATATTGGATTTCCTGAACGGGCGCAGGCTCGGAGGGCTGCGTCGGTTCATACGTGCGTGGAGGGAACGGGAGTGATGGCACAAAATCATCAGTTCGAAACCACTGAAAAAGCCAAACACCTCGCGCCGGCCGTTCGATTAAGTCCGTGCCTTGCTGAAAATAACTGAGAAAAGCGAAGCGGTAGCCCAGGTGCGAGGCTCCGCCCGAGCAGAGGGCTGACGTTCGCTCATCCTGATAAATTCCGCCTGTTGCGTGAAGGGCGGCTTACATATACAGCGATGACACAAAAAGAGTCGGCTGTGCACTGAAAGGAGTATTGATGAAAAATAATATCAAACAAGCTTTCCAAACCACTGCAGGCGAGAGGATGGCCTACGGTGTGTTTGGGGTGGGGATGAATATCTTTTTCGTCCTCACGCAATACTTTCTGCAGCAGTACTACCTTATCAATGCGGCAGTGCCTGCTTCGATGGTCGCGGTGGTGTTCCTTATCGTGAAGATCTGGGACGCCGTCAATGATCCTCTGTTTGGCGTGATAGTGGACAAATCCCGGTTCAAGAGAGGGAAATATCTGCCGTGGATGCGTATAGCGACGTTTTTCCTGCCTGTAGCCGCCGCCGCTTTGTTTTTCGTGCCGGACAGTTTTTCCGCATTCGGCAAAGCGATATTTCTGCTGGTGGTATACATGCTCTTTGACGCAGCCGCCACGATGACCGAAGTCCCTGCCTATGCCGTCACCATCGCCATGACAAGCAACCCCGGCGAACGGTCGCAGATGATAAGCTCAGCCAAGTTCATAGGAACGGTCTTTGCGTTGGTGGTGCTCGTGATCCCGACCATGTATGAGTCCATAGGCTGGCATACGACAGTATCCATTTTCGCCCTGTTGGCGATGCTTACCATGCTGCCTGGCTGCTTCAAGATCAAAGAACGCCACAGGCCTGCGGTGGAGCAGACGCTCAGCGTAAAGGATATCCTCCGCTATCTCACGAAAAACAAATACCTGCTGCTGTTCTTCTTTTCGGCAATACTGTATGGGTGCACCAATACAGTCGGCGCGATCAGCAATCTGTTTGCGATCTACAACCTGGGCGGGGACGACAAGATCGTACCGCTGTTGGTCATCGCTACGCTACCGGGCATATTTGTCATTTTGGCGGTCAAACTGCTGCTCAACCGTTTCGATAAGTTCCATCTTCAAATCGCGGCTTTGGCGGTCACTGCCGTGACATCCGCCGTCATGTATTTCGCGGGATATGGGAATACGGCCCTGTTTTACACCCTCATCGGGATACGGAGCCTCAGCATGGGGGCGCATACAATGCTCTATTTCCTCTTTGCCCCGGACTGCGCCGAATACGGGATATTCAAAACGGGTATGCATGCCGAGGGCGCGACTTTTGCCATACAGTCATTCGCGTCAAAAACGATAGGTGCCTTGTCTGGGGCAATAGCGCTGTTTTTGCTGGCGGCAATTGGGTTCCAGGAAGGGATGCTGACGCAGCCCCAGCCTGTGCAGCACGGGCTCTGGATCCTTTTCTCTGCTTTCCCTTTGATCGGATCGGGCCTGCAAGCAGCGATTCTGCTGCTGTTCTACAGGCTGCGCGATAAAGACGTCATTGTGATGAGCCGCGCCAATAACGGCGAAATCAGCCGTGAAGAAGCTCTGGAGCTGCTGTCAAAAAACAGAAAGGGGAAGCCGATCCTATGAAAAAAGGCCTCAGATCATTTTTGAAAGCGTTTGCCATCGTTGCCTTTGTCGCAGCCATCTGGGTGGGAATGGCACTCGGCTATGCGCTGAACCAATCCGCTGCCATGGGCGACCTCTACAAGATCAAGTACGGTGTTACGGGATATCCGCAGGGAAATGTCCTGCTCGTCGGCTCGTCTTCCATTCAGGTATGGCAGGGCTCCGCAAGGGATTTGTCGCCGTATCACACGGACAATATCGGTATATCCGGCAGCGTTGTAGACGATTGGTTTCCGCTTGTGGATACCCTGATCAAGCCCTTCGGCCCCGTGGCAGTGGTGGTTTATGTCGGTTCGAACGACCTGCATGCGCTTTTCCGTAGCCCTGAGGACACTGCAGAGGACGTCGAACTGCTGATAGACGACATACATGCGGCACTGCCGGACGCAGTCATTTACTATGTGTCGGTCTATACCGCCGCCGCCACGGAAGACCTGCGGGAACAGGACGAACGCTTCAATGAGCTTGCAAAGGAGGCGATGGGCGAGAGGGGCTACGCCCGCTTTGTGGATACCGCCTCCGCGCTGACGGGCGAAAACGGCGATATCCGTGACGATATTTTCCTGAGCGACCTCGTGCATCTGAACGAAGCCGGCTACGCGCTTTGGACGCCGGCCATTCGCGATGCCCTGAGTTTGGATTTTGAAAGCTGAGGTTGGTGAGTTGAGAAATAAATTCTGTCTTTGCGGCCTTTTGGGTATCGTCGGCGTCATAGGCGGCGCAGTGCTGGGAAGCCGTACGCTATGGGCGTTTGCACTGTTTTTCCCTTTGTTGCTGCTTTTGCGGGTAGAAAAGGGGGAGGCTTTCTCAAAGATGCTCTACCGCTGCTGTATACGTACGCTTGTCTTCGGCCTTGCGTCATTTTCCGGTGTCATGTTTATAGGCGCGATACTGACGCAAAGCGATTTCATACGCCAGCAGATGCCTTTCGATATGTTGGCACTCCTGTACGGCGTCTCGCTGTCGCTTTGTTTCGCTCTCACGATCGCCGCTTTTGTAGGGCAAACGCTGGCCGGTGCCGCCTTGCTTCAAAGAAAACGCCTGCGCGGCTAAAAAAGTGGGAGCGATGCGACTGTGTGCGCACCCACTCCGCGCAGACGGCACGAGGCCCGGGCTGTAGATCTCCGGCGTACGCCTGAACCTGACAATACCCGAATACCCGGACAGCCGCCAAAACTCATTGGTGACGGTATCGACTTTTTATGTTTAACGTGCTAAGATAAGTACTTAGTGTTTCAGGTTTATAATTAAGTGGGCATAAACTGAAAGATTCATGAACCGGTAAACCGAAAGGGATGGTTTTCCCTTATGATATTGTAACTTTCACTTTATGAGAGGATGCGCGCTACATGTATTTTAATTATTTAGACAAAGAGGATAGTGAAGTCGCCGGTATGATAAGGCGGGAAATGTCCCGCCAGGAAAACAAAATAGAGATGATTGCGTCCGAAAATTTCACTTCGGCCGCAGTGATGGAAGCTGTCGGAAGCGCGCTGACAAACAAATATGCAGAAGGCTATCCCGGACACAGGTACTACGGGGGCTGCGAATATATAGATGAAGTCGAAACTCTTGCGATTGACAGGGCGAAGGCTCTTTTTGGCGCGGAATTTGCCAATGTACAGCCGCACAGCGGGGCGAACGCAAACCAGGCCGTGTATGTGGCGCTGCTGAAGCCCGGAGACAAGGTGATGGGGATGAGCCTGGCCGAAGGAGGCCATCTGACCCACGGCAGCAAGGCGAATGTGTCGGGGAAATACTTCGAATTCACGCCATACGGGCTTGATCCCGTGACCGAGACTATAGATTATGACTTGGTGGAGGAACTCGCGCTGAGGGAGAAGCCGAAGATGATAGTCTGCGGCGCCAGCGCTTATTCACGGTTCATAGATTTTGAACGTTTTCGTGCGATAGCCGACCAGGTGGGCGCGTATTTGATGGTCGACATGGCGCACATAGCCGGATTGGTGGCGGCGGGGCTTCACCCCGACCCGTTCCCTCACGCCCACGTGGTCACGAGCACCACACACAAGACCCTTCGCGGGCCCAGGGGCGGAGTGATCTTCGCGAAGGAAGAGCTGGGTCCCGCCATCAACAAAGGGATTTTCCCGGGGTCGCAAGGCGGCCCGCTTGAACACGTCATCGCAGGAAAGGCTGTTTGCTTCAAAGAGGCGCAGACCGAAGACTTTCGGAAATACCAGGCACAGGTTGTGAAAAACGCCGCGGTGCTTGCCGAAGAGCTTACCGGGCACGGTTTCAGGCTGGTTTCCGGCGGCACTGACAACCACCTCGTGCTGCTGAACCTGATAGACAAGCCATATTCAGGCAAGGAAGCGGAGCATATGCTGGAAGAGGCCGATATCACGACGAACAAAAATGCAGTCGTGGGCGATCCCAGAGGCCCGCAGGTCACGAGTGGCGTACGCCTCGGGACCCCGGCCATGACTACAAGGGGATTCAAAGAAGAAGACGTCAGGAAAACCGCCGAAGCCATTGCCCTGGTTTTGAACAACCCCGGGGACGACGGCTCGGTAAGCAGCGCGAGGGCAATAGTGAGAGAGCTTATAGCCGAGCATCCTCTCTACGACGTCATATTGAAGAAATAACAAACGGCCTGATTTTTTTGCTCCAGGCCGGTACGATAAGGGATAGTATAAGGGATAGTAGATAATGGTCAAGATTGTTTTGATAAAACAGGTGTATTTTTCATGAGGAATTTGTTTCCGTATGCTGTGATTCATTTGTCGCGGCGGCAGGGACGAGGCGGGAAATGAGAAAACTGCAGTATTTCATACAGAAGAATCCTTTCATGGTCATTCTTCTGGCGTTGCTTCTCGTGAGAGGGGTAGGGCGCGGCACTGGCGGCAATATATGGGATTTCATACTGGAAACCCTTTACTACCTGCCGGGTATCGTCGTGGGTATCACCGTGCACGAATTCGCTCATGCTTTTGCCGCGTACAAACTGGGGGACAATACCCCGAAGGACCAGGGAAGGGTGACCTTGAACCCGCTTGCGCATATCGACCCTATAGGCTTGATCGCGCTGATTTTCCTGCATTTCGGTTGGGGCAAACCCGTTCAGGTGAACCCCTTTGCATTCAGGAAAAACGCCAGGCTCTGCAATATCGTCACAGACCTTGCGGGAGTGGCCACGAACTTCGTCGTCGCCTTTCTGTTCGGCGGGCTGTACTTTTTCCTCTGGAGAGCTGGCGTGTCACTTGATTCTGCCGGAATGATGATACTGTACTACGCAGTGGTGATGAACCTCGTGCTGATGGTGTTCAATCTGCTGCCGATCCCGCCCCTGGACGGATTCGGCGTAGTGACGGAGATTTTTGACCTCCGCAGAAAGCCATGGTACGGTTCTGTATATAGCTATGGCAATATCATACTGTTGGTCGTTATAATCACGGGCGGCACCTCGTACATACTGGGGCCTGCGATCAACGGCCTTGCAAGTTTTATCATGGGTTCGTGGAACGCGATATTGCCGGGATGAACTGTTGGTGGCAGGAAATGAAAAAAATTAAGGCACTCGTCACAAGCGGCGGCACCTCAGAAAAAATAGACGATGTGAGAAAAATCACAAACAGCGGGACTGGAGCGCTCGGAGCAGCGATCGCCCACCGTTTCATGCTGGAAGAATGCGTGGGCGAAGTGACATACCTTTGCTCGGCAAATGCGGTAAGGCCTTCGGGCACCGACAAGCTGAGGGTGCGCGTGGCGGACGATGTGCTGTCAGTCATGGAAGCCGTCAAGGACGAGCTTGCGGAAAACGAGTACGATATCATCGTGCATTCGATGGCGATAGGGGACTATATGCTGAAGGCGGTGACCGAACCGGCGCCACTCGCCGAAATGATTGTCGATAAAGCGGTTCTTTCAGGGGACGCAAAAGGCGTTTCACGGGAAACCCTCGCCCGGATGGTGGAGGATTCGATACTGGACCCGCATGCTATAAAGGAAAAAAAGATAAGCTCGGACAAGGACAGCCTTGTCTTCGTGATGGTGAAGGCGCCTAAGGTGATAGCCCTTTTTCGCGGCCTCGCGCCGAACGCGGTCATCTGCGGGTTCAAACTGCTCGCCGGAGTGGGCCGTGAAGAGCTTATATCTGTGAGCAGGGGGTTACTTGCGAAAAACAAACTTGATATCGTCCTTGCAAACGATATGGATACAATAAGGGCGGGCAGGCACAAGGGCTTGCTGATTGACAAATACGGGAGATTTGCGGAGGCCGAAGGAAAACCGGCCATCGCGGATATTATAGTCCATGGGAGCATTGAATTATTTAATGGGAGGTACGACTATGAACAACAAAGAGAAGAACAGTCTGAAGACTGATGCGTTGAGGGCGCTGTTCCGATTCCGGAACGTGGCCTTCATCTCGCACAGGCATGGGATCACGCTTGGGTCCCGCGGGCAGAAAAAAGGCCAGTATGAACTGAACATGGCTGAATTCCTGTTCATCAGGACACTCGCCGAGCGCGGCGACCTTGAGCCCGACAAGAGGCTTGGGGGGCTCAAGGAGATGACGAAGTCGCTTTACATCAGCAAGGCGGCTATGAGCCAGATGACAAAGAGCATGACGAAGAGGGGGCTCATCACGAGCGAAAGGAACCCTCATGACGAGCGGAGCCTCATCTATCACTTGACGCCTCAGGGCAAGGAAGTGCTTGGCGGTGCCGACGGCGGGTTTGACGGCGTATTTGAAAAGGTCCTGGGCGAGTTCGGATGGGATGAGACCGAACACCTTATCGGAGAGATCGACAGGCTTGCCGACATCATCGATGATATCGCAAGGACAAGAGAATCTGCACTTAAGAAGGAAAGGCCATAGGAGTATCTGATGGCAAGGATACTGCTTGGAGTCACAGGGGGGATAGCGGCGTACAAGGCTGTGGATATCGCAAGCCTTCTCGCCAGGGGAGGACATGCCGTCGATGTTGTCATGACAAAGAACGCGCGCGAGTTCATAACCCCGTTGCCGTTTCAAACGTTGCTGAGAGCGCCTGTATATACGGACAGCTTTGAGCCAATTGAGGATTTCAGCGTGGAGCATATATCGCTCGCGAAGAGAGCCGATTTGGTACTCGTGGCGCCTGCAACGGCAAATTTTATAGGCAAACTTACAGCGGGTATCGCGGACGATCTCCTGCTCACGGTCGCTTTGGCCGCGTGGGAGAAGCCGCATATCATCTGCCCTGCGATGAACAGCGCTATGCTTGCAAATCCTGTCGTCCAGGAAAATATCGAAAAACTAAGGGAGCGCGGCTACATGGTGGCAGACTCTGAGAGCGGACGTCTCGCATGTGGCGACGAGGGGCTCGGCAGGCTTCTTCCGCCTGAAAAAATAGCGGGGCTCGTAGAAGACATTCTGGGCGAGAATTAGATAATGGCGTTCATCAAGGTTCTTTTTATGACAAAGCGGGGCGTGGCCGGTATAGTGGCCATCGTCCTGCTTCTGTTCGTCCAGGCCTACTGCGAACTCGAACTTCCGAACTATACGCAGGACATAGTCGATGTCGGCATCATGCAGTACGGGATAGAAAACGCCGCTCCGACAGAGGTGAGGGCAAGCACTCTCGATGGGCTTAAGGCCTTCATGCTGCCGGATGAGAAGGCAATGGTCGAAGAGGCTTACAGCCCCAGTGACGACGACCCGGGCGTCATGCGCCTGAAAGATGAATACCTGAAGAAAAAAACGCCGCTCGAACGCCTGCTTTCGTTTGAGACCTTCGTGGGCAAAAAAGGCGAAGAGAAGATAGCGGAGCTTTCAAAAGCCTTCGAACTGCCGATACTGATACTCAGCGCGGGCCAGGGCGGTTCTTCGGATGAAGCAAAAGCCATGATTCCCGCTATCACTGGCATACCGGACGAAGAGGCTGTAAAGGCCGTCCGCGAAGAGGTGGAGAAAAGGCTTGAACGAATAGGGCTTGGCAGTTCGATGATGCAGACCGCCGCCATAGCTTTCGTAAAGGCGGAGTACGATGCCATAGGGGTCGATGTCCAGGGCCTGGAAAGTTCATATATGAAAAATACGGGAATCACGATGATTCTCTTTACCCTCGTTTCGATAGCGGCCGCCATATTGGTGGGGTTGATCGCAAGCGTCGTGTCCGCCGAAAACAGCATGATCCTGAGGCGGAGGAGTTTTGACCGCATCCTGTCCTACTCAAACCGGGAGATGGACGAGTTTTCGTCGGCGTCCCTGATCACGAGGAGTACCAACGATATCCAGCAAGTGCAAATAGCTTCAGTGATGGGCCTGCGCATGGTGCTCTACTCGCCGGCTATGGCTGCGGGCGGGATTTTCATGATAACGAAAACTGATACAAACCTCGGCTGGATCGTGATAGCCGCCGTGCTCACGCTGGCTGCGCTTATAGGCATACTGCTCGGGCTCACCATGCCCAAATTCCTGAAGATGCAAATCCTTATCGACCGGCTCAACCTGGTGACGCGGGAGATACTGACGGGGCTTCCGGTCATAAGGGCGTTCACGCGGGAGGGTGCCGAGAGGGGGAGATTCAAAAAGGCAAACGTTGATCTCCTTGCAAACCAGCTGTTTACAAACAGGGTGATGAGCTCTTTCTTCCCCCTTATCATGCTGATAATGAACGCTACCGCTATCGTTATCATATGGTTCGGAGGAAAGGGCGTTGACGAAGGGGTGATGCAGGTCGGCGGGCTGCTCGCTTTCATTTCATATTCGATCTTCATCATCATGAGCTTCATGATGCTGTCGATGGCTACTATCATCCTTCCCAGGGCGAGCGTGGCCGCGCGCAGGGTGCTTGAAGTGAACGAAAAAGAGACGTCCGTGAAGGACGCCCCTGCGGAGACTCTGAAAGACGGCCGGCCATTCACGGGAAAAATAGAATTTGACAAAGTGAGCTTTCGCTATCCGAACGCGGAGGAAGATGCGCTCACAGATGTAAGCTTCATCGCCGAGCCTTCAAAGACGACTGCGATAATAGGCTCTACCGGAAGCGGGAAGTCCACGATAGTGGGCCTGATGCCAAGGCTGTTTGACGTCACCGGAGGCTGTGTGAAAATTGACGGTGTGGACATAAGGGAGCTGTCGCTGAACAAGCTTCGCTCCATGATCGGCGTCGTACCGCAAAAGGCTGTGCTCTTTTCAGGGACAATAGATTCAAACATCAGGTTTGGCGGCGGGGCGATAAGCGAAGAGGAAATGAAAAATGCGGCTGCGATCGCACAGGCCGACGATTTTATTGAAGAAAAGGAACTCGGGTACGAGGAAGAGATCGCTCGCGGCGGAAGCAACGTCAGCGGCGGGCAGCGGCAACGTCTCGCTATGGCGAGGGCTATCGCAAAGGATCCGCTCGTATTTGTTTTCGACGACAGTTTCTCTGCGCTGGACTACCGCACCGACGCGAACCTTCGCAGAGCGCTCAGCGAAAAGCTCGGAGACCGCACGGTGGTCATAGTGGCCCAGAGGATTTCGACCATCATGGGCGCGGACAATATATTGGTGCTTGAAGAAGGGAAGATCGTCGGGCAGGGGACTCACACGGAGCTTCTGAGGACTTGCGAGGTATACCGTGAAATAGCGGAAAGCCAACTTAGTGAAGAGGAGCTTGGCGCATAGCATGGCTGATTCTGAAAAAAATAAAAAGCCCTCCCAGGCGGGGAGAAAAGAATCAGTGAGGAGGGGCGGCCTTGGCGGAGGCCCCGGGCCTGGCGGCGGCCCCGGATCGAGTATCCCCACTGAGAGGGCAAAGGACTTTCGTGGTGCTATGAAAAGCCTGTTCAAGTATCTTGGCAGGTACAAGGCCGGCATCATCCTCGTGGTACTCCTTGCGCTCGGAGGCGCTTCTTTCAACGTGATTGGGCCGAAAATCTCGGGCAAAGCCGTGACGCTCCTTTTCGACGGGCTCATCTCGAAATACTCGGAAGGCGGCGCCATAGACTTTGAGAAGATCATGACGATACTCATCGGGCTTCTCGCCCTCTACGGAGTCGCCGCCCTGTTTGGCATCGTGAGCGGGGTGGTGATGAGCGGCGTCACCCAAAAGACAGGCTATGAGCTCAGGACTTCAATAAGCGAAAAGATTGACAGGATGCCGATGAAGTATTTTGAGAGCCGCAGCGTCGGCGATGTGCTGAGCTGCGTGACAAACGACGTGGACATGTTGACTCAAAGCCTGTCACAGATCATGAGCTCCACGGTGAGCGCTATCGCAAGCATCGTTGGATCAGTGGTGATGATGCTGTCCATCTCCCCGCTGATGACGCTCATCGCGCTCGCGTTGCTTCCCGTAAGCGCCGCTATCATCGCGGCCATCACTAAATTTTCGCAGAAGTATTTCTATACCCAGCAGGAATACCTTGGGAAAATAAACGGGCAGGTCGAAGAAACGATCGCAGGCCAGGGCGTCGTCCGGCTTTTCAATCACGAGGGCGATTCGCGTGAGACCTTTGCCGAAACAAACAAAGTGCTGTATTCATCGGCCTGGAAAAGCCAGTTTTTCACAGGGCTGATGTTTCCGATCATAAACTTTATAGGAAACCTCGGCTACGTAGGCGTCGCAATCTATGGCGGAATCCTTGCATTCAAGGGTACCATCACCGTTGGGGATATCCAGGCGTTCATCCAGTACGTGCGAAACTTCACACAGCCGATAGGAATGATTTCACAGAGCATAGGCCAGCTTCAGATGATGGCAGCGGCAGCCGAAAGGGTATTCGAATTTCTCGGAGAGGAAGAGGAAACCCCCGATGCTGAAGACAGCGTAGACATAGGGATTTCCGGCGGAAACGTGAAGTTCGAGCATGTGAGGTTTGGGTACACTGAGGACAAAGTGGTCATCGGCGACCTGTCGATAGATGTGACCTCTGGCGATACCGTGGCAATAGTAGGGCCGACGGGCGCGGGCAAGACCACCCTTGTGAAGCTGCTCATGCGGTTTTACGACGTTGACGCCGGCGCTATCACAGTGGACGGGCATGACATAAGGGCTATCCGCAGGGCAAGCCTGAGAAAGAACTTCGGGATGGTGCTTCAGGATACGTGGCTTTTCAAGGGCACTATCAGGGATAACATCAAATACGGCAAGCCCGACGCCACGGATGAAGAGGTGAAAGAGGCAGCAAAGACCGCGAACGCGCACAGGTTCATCAAGACCCTGCCGGGCGGCTATGACTACGTGCTCTCGGAGGAAGCGGACGATGTTTCGGTCGGGCAGAAGCAGCTTCTCACCATTGCGAGGGCGGTGCTGGCGGACAGCCCGATATTGATCCTTGACGAGGCGACGTCAAGCGTCGATACGAGATCCGAAAAGCTCATTCAAAAGGCGATGAACAATTTGAAGAAAGGTCGGACCAGCTTCGTCATCGCCCACAGGCTCTCGAC
>JAISAW010000013.1 GCA_031266515.1 Eubacteriales Family XIII. Incertae Sedis bacterium | reverse complement strand
GGAATGGAGATGGTGCAGGTCGCCATATTGGTCGCGATAGCCATAGTGATAGGGCTTCTTTTCAGAGAAAAGATAGCGGAGTTTGTGAATGATATATTTTCCGATTTGTCCGGCAATAGATTTTTGTAAGGGAACCTCTAAAAACCCTATGTGCGTGAATTTGCCGTGGAGCTTGTCGCGCTTCACAGGCAAAAAACGCAGGGATACAGCTGCGAGGCAAAGCCGAGTCACATCCTATGCAGCTGCGAGGCAAAGCCGAGTCACATCCTATGCGGGTGGTATCTTGAGGCTTTTTGCCGAAGAAGCGCGGCGAGACACGCGGCAAAGACGTGCGCATAGGGTTTTTAGAGGTTCCCATAAGATGAAAACCCTGCGTAGACAGAGCCCGGGCGAATTCGCCCGGTGGGTTTCAAGGGATACGAGCGGCAGTGCCATGGTGGAGTCGGCGATCATACTGCCGATAGTGATACTTGCCGTCATGGCGGTGCTGTACCTCCATATCAATCTGTATACCTCTGTTTGCCTGTCGTCGCACATTCACTTGCTTCTAAGGCAGGAGGTGGCGGAAGAGGACGACTTGATAGATGTCCGGATAGACGACGCCTACGTGCGCGACCGATACAGGCGTGAAGCTGAAGGGGCCTCAATCACGGTCCTTCAGGGCAGGCGCTTTGCGGCGAAATATTTGGAAGCTGAGAAAGAAAAGAAGTATTTCGGCGGAATGCTCGCAAATCCGAGTGGGTATTCTTCATATTATTATGGAAGGAGCTACATCATTGATGAGGCAGGGATCGCCCGTGCGCTCAGTGCGGCATCGGCAGTTCTTTGATATTGGCCCAGACCTCCCAAGCGGGCATCGCAGGGACAAAGCCAAAACTGTCATTGCCCCGCGAAGCACAATGCCTGGTTGGTGGAACAATGACAGCAGGGGCAGCACGACGGTCTTCCTGTCCATCGCTTTGGCGGGTATGGTCCTCGTCGCGTCCATACTTTTCATCGGGGCAAAATCCTCTGCGGGGAAAAGCGCGGCGGATGCGGCCCTGCAGCTTGCGGGCCGGTCAATTTTGTCGGAGTACGACCGGCGGCTGCTTTCTGACTATGGCCTGCTGGCATTCAGGGGCGATGAGGCGGCTATTGAAGGGGATGCCGCGTACTATGCGAACGCGACGCTTGACCCGAAGTCGCCGGCGTATGCGCTGTATCGAAGCGGCGGCGACAAAATAAGGGGGCTCAATACCAAAGCGACATCGGTCACGGTAAATTTGAAAGAGTACTCATTGCTTGATCTCGGGAATTTCGAAGATCAGTTGAAAAGCGCTTATTTGGCAGGGGCTGTAAAAAATTTGGCTGGCCGCAAAGGAGGGGGTTCGCCCGGGGCGGCGGACACCAGGGACCGGACTTTGAGGCGCGAAAGTATTATCGCTTCTCTCCCCTCAAACGGATACGATGCCCCGTTTTTCCCAATCCTTGACGATATAGGCGATCTTCCTGACCTGACCCAGGTATTGTCTGCCGGAGCAAGCACTTCGATCGCAAATGAATACGCCTTGACAGTTTTTTCCAACAAATTTGACGGGACTGCGGAAAGCGACAGGTTTTTTTCGAATGAAGTTGAGTACATAGTCGCCGGCAGGTACGGCGATGAGTCAAACTATTCATCGGTAAAAACCAGGATCAGCGCGATCCGTTTCATACTGAACAACATCAGCATAGCGAAAGATCCTGTGAGGCAGGCAAAGATCGAGAAGGTAGCCCTGGCTGTCGCGGCTGCCACGGAAGGGCTTGGAGAAGAGCCAGCGCGGCTCTTTTGCACTGAGGCATGGGTGGCCGCCGAAACGAGAAACGACATCATGCTGCTTGAGTCGGGACGCAAAGTGCCGTTTTTCAAAACGACTTCGCAGTGGGCTACCGAAAATCTGGAAGAGATAATGGATGGGATTTTCTCCGACACTCCCGTGCTTCCCTCCGGGTCAGGCGGCCAGAGCTATACCGACTATCTGAGGATCCTTCTGTTCATGACGGACCGCGAAACAAAACTGCTGCGTATCATGGATTTGATGCAGATCAATCTGAAAGGCGGCTATTATAAGGAATTTTTAATGAGGGAATACTATACGGGGTTCAGGCTTACTGCGGAGGTTGACGGGGATGAATTTTCATACGTGCAAAAATATTGATAAAGGGCGTCGGCATTATTCGGAGGCTTCTCGCCGGTCTGCAAACCGGAAAGGAAAGTTCTCAGTGATGGGCAGGGTGTGCAGCCGCAGGGGCTCGCTCGCCGTCGAAGCTGCGATATTGCTTCCGATATTTATGGTAGCGGTCATCTCCCTCGGATACCTCCTCAAGTTGGCAGGGATAGAGGAGATGGCTGTGCACACGCTCACCGACGAATCAAGGAAGCTCGCTTCGGAAGCTGCCGTACTGCCATCCGCCATCTCATTCAAAAAAGATGTGAGGCTCCGGCTTGAAGACGAAGGGAACGGGGATGTTGAAGATGCCGAGGTCTCAACTTTCTGGTTCAGGATACCGGGCGTCACGAGCGGCGGGCGGTACAAAAGCGATCTGATAATAGCTGAGGCAAGCTACACGGTCCCGCTTCGTATCCCACGGATATTTATCAAAGAAATAGAGGGTTCAAATCTCGTGGTCTCAAGGGCCTTTGTAGGTCGCTTCAATGATGGCGGCCAAATCAGTTTCGATGAAATGGAAACTGACGACGACGACGTCATGGTATGGGTATTCCCGAGAAGCGGCGAGCGCTACCACGGGGAAAACTGCCGGTATATAGCGAACAAGCCGAAGGAATTCATCCTCGATGCCGGGATCAAAAGGCAGTACAAAGCCTGCGGGATCTGTCACCCCGGTGGAGAGCCTTACGGCAGCCTGGTCTACTGCTTTACCGATTCGGGGAAGGCGTACCATATCGGGAGCTGCGACACTGTCGAGAAGTATGTGATTTCCATGAGCGAGCAGGAGGCGAAGGACCGCGGCTACACGGCTTGCTCAGTATGCGGCGGCAGGTGAATACTCACGGCTATGCAAATGATAGATAATGGAGGCGAGGCATGAGCGGTAAATTGATCACAGATATAACGGGGCTGGACATCCTTTCATACGAAAAGACTGTCCTCACTGAAAGCGAAACCCCGTACCTGCTTCCTCGGACGCTTATCCGGGATATTTCGGAGGAAGGCGTCCGGGAAACGTTGCACTGGAATACCGCCGGCCTCATGCCGCTCACTCGAATCAGGACATCGCTTGCGGATATGTTTTTCATGATGGGCTGCTATATAAAATGCGTCGACGGACTGTGCGACCTGCTTTTGAATCCTGAAAATATCGTTTCAGCCCCTGACAGGGTATTTGTAAGCGCGGACGGGACGGTCAGGGTGGTTTACGATCGCGACCCCCGGGCTGATATCTACGAAAAGATATGCTTTGTCGCGTCATATTTTGCTTCGCAGAGCGGTGTGGCGGGCGCGGAGCCTTCGTTCAACAAGTTTATCGAAAAGGTGAGTGCAAGGAAACCGTCGCTCGGCGGCTGTCTCCGCGCATGCGAAACCATCCACCGCGAATGGAACAGGATCCTGAACGGGTGATTCCTTTTTCCCGGACGAGCGGAGCGTACTTGAGGTACGTGAGCACGGCCGGCGAGGAGCAACACCGCAATGCAGAAAACAGATCCGGAAGACAGAAATAATTTTATTTTGGGTATGTGCGGCGGAAGATGTTTTTTGCAGTGCAAGGCGCACCGGAGCCGGACGAGCGGAGCGTACTCGAGGTACGTGAGCACGGCCGGCGAGGAGCAACGCAGCAATGCGAAAAACAGATCCGCCGCGCACGGTGGTATAATTGCGTAGTTATGTTTGGCTACATCCTACCGCTGAAAAGCGAACTGAAAATAAGGGAGTTCGAAGTATACCACGCTTATTATTGCGCGGTATGCCGGGCTATCAAGTGGAAGTACGGCGAATTGCCGAGGCTGCTGCTCAGCTATGACTCCGCTTTCATGGCGCTGCTC
>JAISAW010000129.1 GCA_031266515.1 Eubacteriales Family XIII. Incertae Sedis bacterium | reverse complement strand
AAAAAAATGAGACTGTCCGTATGTGTGCCTGGGCTTGCGATAGTAATCGGTATCGGGTGCGGGATGTATTTCGGCGATGGAGGCTATCCACAAAACCAGAAGAGTCTGCTCACGTACACCAAGGCGATGGACGAAAACGCCTCATATGCCGGTAATGCCCGTACAGAAAGCGGCGAAATCAGGTATATCGAAGTCCTGATCCCCGAAGGCGCTACGCTCTGGAGTATAGCTTCGTCGATAAACGACGGAAGCAGGGACAACAGGAAGATCATTTCAGATATAAGGGACAGAAACGGGTTCTCCGCAGAGTCGGCGATCGTTGCAGGAGACATGATAGAGGTTCCAGACTATGATTGTTAACGGCTGACTCATTTATTCCCAAAACAATGATTTTAGGAATAAATATGTCTCTATAATATCATGTTCAATTCCAAAGCGACTTTGTGCGCACTCACTCCGCTCAGACGGCGCGAGACATGGCTGTCCCTTTTAAGCGCCCTTGTTTGCATGGCTCAGGTTTTCCTCGTAGAATCCAAATAGTCCTGTAATATGACCACAGCCGCCATTTTGTCGATGACGGCCTTTCTTTTGTCGCGCCTCATCCCGGCTTCGATCATCGCCCGCTCGGCTATCTTTGTGCTGAAACGCTCGTCGAAAAACTTGACGGCCACATCAGCCATAGCATTGCTGCGAAGCCTGTTTTCGAGTTTTGCAGCGAAATCCCGGACTTTTTCCGTCTGCGGGCTGTCGCTCCCGTCAAGCATCAGTGGAAGCCCGATCACCACCATGGAACATCCGTTCTCACGCAGTATCTCCATGATACGGCCAGCGTCCTTTTTCACGCCGGTACGCGCGACAGTCAAAAGGCCCCGGGCTGTGATGCCGAGACCATCGCTCACAGCGACACCGATGGTCTTGTCACCCACATCGAGGGCCAGGATTTTCTGAGGGTTCTCTTTCAACTATTTCTTCAGGTACTGGATGAGCAATTCTTCCACAAGGTCATCCCGTTCAATATTCCTGATGAGATTGCGGGCGTTATTGTGCCCGGTGATGTAAGATGGGTCGCCCGAGAGTATGTAGCCGACCATTTGGTCGACGGCATTATAGCCTTTCTCGTCAAGGGCCTCATACACGCTTTTCAGTATGTCGTATGTGGTCCGTTGCTCGATTTTATCTCCTGACTGAAATACCATCGTATGTCTGTTGTCCATTTTTTGCCTCATTTCTGCTTAGCGCGGCGAGTAAATCGCCGCTTTCGGTATGGCTGTCACCAGCTGTACCCGCCGACCACCCTGTCCGCGGCTTCAAAAATATCTGGGGCTTTCGCCACATCTTTCACTCCCGCCTGCGCCATATCCGCTTTTCCACCGCCACCGCCGCCTGCGGCGTTTGCGAGCTCTTTGACGATATTTCCGGCGTGGACGCCCTTGCCCATCAGGTCGTCGCTCACCGAGACTACGACTATCAGTTTGTCGTCGGACTTCGATACGAGGACGACGACAAGGCTGTTTTCCTTTTTCTTCAGTTCGTCCACTACCGCCCTCAGCTCGTCCGCTCGATACCCGTCAAATTCATTTTTCACCAATTTTATCCCGTTTGGCAAAGCAGGTATGTCAAGCATTTCGGCGTACATATCGCCTGATCCTGACACCCTCGCCTGCTCAAGGGCCTTTTTCAGCTGCCTGACTTCCGCTGCGAGGGCGTCGACGCGGTTCACCACGTTTTCCGGGTTCGCCTTGACTGACGCTGCGATCGCATCGACCTTCGATTCGGCGTCGCCGAGCGGTTTCAGGATGTTCGTGCCGGTTATGGCCTCTATCCTTCTGGCACCGGAACCAATTGACGACTCGCTCACCACCTTGAATGCGCCGATCTCGCCGCTGTTCATGACGTGGGTGCCGCCGCACAGCTCGGCGGAAAAGCCGCCTACCTCGACCAGCCTCACATCGTCGCCGTATTTCTCGTCAAACAATGCCATGGCACCGGACTTTACGGCTTCATCGACCGTCGTGAACCGGATGTTTACAGGCATGAACTCATCTATCTTATCATTTACAATCTGCTCAATTTCCGCGATCTGTTCGGCTGAAACGGCCTCGTAATGGGAATAGTCAAACCGCAGGGAGCGCTGGTCCACCGCCGACCCTGCCTGTTTCACGTGGTCGCCGAGTACATTCTGCAACGCTTTTTGAAGCAGATGGGTAGCGGTGTGGTTTCTCGCCGTCCTGTTCCTCCGGCCGCTGTCGATGGCCGCTATGGCCTGCTGCCCGGCGGTTATGACGCCGCTTTCCACTTTGCAGCTGTGCACAAAGGCCCCTCCCGCTGTCTTTGAGACGAAGCGGACCGCAGCGACGCCGCTGTCTGTTGATATGCTTCCGGTATCGGAATGCTGGCCGCCTCCTTCGGCGTAGAATGGCGTAGCCTTTAGCACCAGGGAGCAATCCTCGCCGGCGTCTGCGGACATGGCCTCTTCGCCGCCTTTTACAAGGAGAAGTATCTCTGAAGCCGAAGTGTGCTCGAAGTACCCATTGAATTTGGTAGGGGCGACATCCCTGTATATATCCAGATCCGATT
>JAISAW010000119.1 GCA_031266515.1 Eubacteriales Family XIII. Incertae Sedis bacterium | reverse complement strand
ACGGGCAAACTTCCCTTTGTAAGCGCTCTGGGCAATGGTATCATTCAGCCCGATTGGCGCATCCTCATCCCATCCGCTCTCAGGCAGCGGATGCCCGAGCAGCTCTGTGAAATCTTCGTCGCCCACGTCTGTGACCGCGGCGCTGAGGTAACAATGCGGCGTACCTTCAGGAAAGATATCCGAAGCGGGCAGGCCTTCGATCCCAAGCGTATGCGTCAGGCGGATATCCCTGCTCGACGCGCCGACGAGGACAGCGTATTCGCCCTGTGGGATTTCCCAGTCCCCTGCCCGGCCGCTCCAACAGGCGAAAGCGTGTTCGTCGAGTTTGATATTTGCACGCCTTTCCTCACCTGGTTCCAGAAAGATTTTCACGAATCCTTTCAATTCTTTTTCCGGCCTGAAGCCCCTGTCGCCGAGCTTCGATATGTAGACCTGCGCGATTTCCGCGCCGGCGCGTTCGCTGGCGTTTCGCAGGGTGAAACTGACCTCATTGCTTTCGGTATCAAAATCCACGCCGCTGTACTCAAAATCCGCATATGACAGCCCGTGACCGAAGGGAAACAGCACATCTTTGCCTGCGGAGCCGTAGTAGCGGTAACCGACATAAAGGCTCTCACGGTGTTCGGTGGTCAGCTGCGTCCCCGGATAGAAGGAAGCTGATGGTACGTCTTCGCAGCGTACAGGATAGCTTTCCGCGAGCTTGCCTGAGGGATTGCAGCGCCCTGTGAGCACGTCTGCCAAAGCCGGTCCGCCCGCCTGCCCGCCCAAATAAGCGTGCACAACAGAGCCCGCCTGGTCAATCCATGGCATCTCCACGGGGGAGCCGCCACAAAGCGCCACGATCACGCGCCCGCACACCGCGTGGATCGACGACAGCAGCTCCACCTGGTTCGCATCTATCCGCATATCGCTCCGGTCCACCCCTTCAGCTTCCTTGATCTCGCCAAGCCCGAGGAATACCAGTGCGATGTCCGCCCTGCCCGCCAACTTTACAGCCCGGTCTATCAATGAAGCGCTGCGCCTGCCGGAGCGCCTGAACCCGGGTTCATAGCCGGCGATGACAAGCCCGCTGCCACGCAGGGCGTCAAGCGCGTTGTCAATCCGCCACGGGTTGACGAGCGAGCTCCCTGCCCCCTGATACCTCGGAGCCTCCGCAAAGTCGCCGATCACCGCGATCCGCTCGCGGCTGCCGGGCTGCAGAGGCAATAAATCATTATCGTTTTTTAGCAGGACTATGGATTCCCGTGCCGCGCGCCTGGCCGCCTCGTGGTGTTCCCCGTAAGTGAAACGGCGCCCTTTCCCCATTGCGGGCTGCGTGTCATACAGAAGTTCGAGCAGGCTGTCCACGCGCTCGTCGAGCAGGGACTCGTCGAGGGTACCATCTCTGAGCGCGCACAGGATCTCGCTGTCGGTCTCCCCGAAAGTCGAAGGCATCTCAAGGGCATTTCCGGCGACAAGCCCGGCGACACGGTCGTTTCCTCCTCCCCAGTCGGTCACGATAAGCCCGTCAAAACCCCACTCTTCCGTCAGTATATCCTGAAGCAGGTGTCTGTTCTCGTTGGCAAAAACTCCATTCACCTTGTTGTAGGAGGTCATGACACTCTTAGCGCCGCCCTCCGTCACAGCATAGCGAAAGCCTTCAAGGTATATTTCGCGCATAGCGCGCTCATCCACGACCTCGTCAATGACCATGCGCCGCGTCTCCTGGCTGTTCACGGCAAAGTGCTTTGGGCACGCGGCGACCCCTTCGCCCTGAATGCCCTGTATCATGGCTGCAGCGAGCTTGCCGGACAGATACGGATCTTCCGAGAAATATTCAAAGTTCCTGCCGCAAAGCGGGGAGCGCTTGATATTCAGCCCCGGCCCCAGGACTACGCTTACGTTTTCCGCTGCGGCTTCCCTGCCGAGGCAGGCACCCACATCTCGAAGAAGCTCAGTGTCCCAACTGTTCGCGAGCGTCGCTGCGGTGGGAAAGCATGTTGCGGGCAAACTCCTGTGCAGACCGAGGTGATCAGCCTTGCCGCCCTGCTTGCGAAGCCCGTGCGGGCCGTCGGTCAGCATCATCGAAGGTACGCTGAGCCGAGGCAAGGATTTGGTATTCCAGAAGTTTCCGCCTGACATAAGGGAAGCTTTTTCCTCCGTCGTCATCTGCGCTATCAGCTCGGCGTATTTCATCGGTTTTTTCATGACTTGATGTACTGCTTATCACCTTACATGCAACTATTTGGATATACACAGGATTTTTCCGGGGAACGCGGGAATTGGACAGCCACCTTTGCACTATCAACTAAAGCAAGTCCGTATAGTTCACTATAGCGTAACAGATATTGTGCGTCCGCGCGCGCAGTCCATCCGCTATGCCCACCGGGTCCTCTCTGTACATCTTCTCGATGTAGCTCTTGTTACGGCTCGGGACTGGGTCGAGCATCAGGTCATTGCCGTAGCGGACGGCAAGGTTTGCATCCATAAAACTACCCAGTACAGCGTCTGTGGAGACAACGCCTCTGAACCCCCATTCGTCTCGCAGCACGTCTTGCAGCAATTCTTCGTTGCCGCCGCACCACTTGGGGCCGAGGTAGATGAAGCTGGACATAGCGCCAGTAACTTCGCCTTCTTTGGCAGTGATCTCAAAGGGCCGCAGATATATCTCACGGAGCGCCTGTTCGCTGACCCATGTTGAGAGGCCGCTGCGCGCGTTCGTCTCCTGGTCGTTCACGGCGAAATGCTTCATGAACACGAGTATATCGCGGCTCTGGGCGCCGCTGGTAATTGCGGCAGCCATCTTGCCGGAGAGCAGCGGATCCTCTGAGAAGTATTCAAAGTTGCGGCCGCCCTGCGGAGTGCGGTGTATGTTCATGGCGGGTGCATACCAACCCGTGACTCCATAAGCATTGGCTTCGTCGCCCACGGCCTCGCCCATGCGCTCCGCCAGACCTGCATTCCATGTCGAGGATATGACGGCCTCGGTCGGGTATGAAGCTGCTGTCAATGAAGAGAAGAAGGAGTTGATACCTGCCGGTCCATCGAGCAGCACCGTACCCGGTACGCCGAGCCGATCGACTGAAACGGTGTGGTAAGCCCCGTAGTCGAAGAGATCCTCCATCTCATCGATGGTGAATTGGTCGAGGAATTCGTCCCATTTCGGATCGTCGTAACCCAATCCCTTGAGATCCGCGAGCATGATGCCGTTATCTGCGCCTGTCACCGGTTCATTGCCTTCAACCTTCGCAGGCGCCGATGCCTCGGCGAACGCGGCCACGACCTCTTCCGGCGCTTCGTAGCTGAGTCCGCTGTTGTCGGGATAAGTATTCTCCCAGTCGTCGCGGGACAGTTTTATCAATCCGCCGTCCGCATAGCCAAAGCGGTTTTCCAGCGCCGTACCTGTGGCTTCGTCGGTACCGTATACGAGTTCTTCAGCGACCTCGTAGTTCAAGCTGCTCACCGGCTCGTGCACATTTTTCGAGATATGGATCGCGTAGGATCCCGCCTCAAGCACATAGGCGCCGCCCGCCGTATCCCACGACGCCATATCGCGCACAGGAAATTCGACGGTCATAGTCTCGCTCTTCCCCGGTTCGAGCAGTCCCGTCTTGGCAAAGCCCGCGAGTTCTACCGACGACTTCTCTATACCGCCGGGAGTGTAAGGCGCTGAGAAGTATACCTCCACCACATCCTTGCCGGGCGCGTCGCCGGTATTGGCCACTTCGACATCCACCCGTATCTGCTCCGCCTCAAAGCTGTGCCCGGTCACCTTCCACTCAAAATCCGTATAGCTCAGCCCGTAACCGAACGGGAACTGCACCGCCTGCCCATAGCCGGCCTCATCATCCGCATAGCGCGTCTCGAAGTAACGGTAGCCGACATAGATATCCTCGTTGTAATTGATGAAGTGCATTTTCTTTATGTTTGTATAGGTATAATCACCGAAGTTCACGCTCGCCGGATGGCTCGCAGCGTCGTAGGCGTAAGTATCGACCAACCTGCCCGAAGGGGTCACTTCGCCCGTCAATATCGCCCCGAGGGAATCGCACCCGTAAGGCCCCGGGGTACCGATCCAGAGCGCGGCTTTGACGGAGGGGTAATCATCGAGGAATCCAAGCTCCATCGCATTGCCCGCGTTTACTACGATCACCACATTATCGAAATTTGAAGCGACTTTCTCGATCAAAGCCTGCTGATTCTCTGAAATGCGCAGCTCTTCTACGGTGAAATCGGATGCTTCCACGCCCTGGCTTGATATGACTATCAAGGCGTTGTCCGAGTACGTTTTTGCTTCACTCAACATCTCTTCGTCCAGGTAATCGGGTGCGGGTTCAGCTACGGTGCCTCCGCCCATCATTGACCTGACCACCTGCATCAGCCCTGTCCCGCCGTCGTCGCTCTTGTTGTCCTCGTGGTTCAGATAGAACTCATGGAGACTTTCATTGTACTCGATACCGGCGTTCTCCAGGCCTTGATAGAGGTTTACCGAACGCGATTGATCCGCGCCTCCCGATCCTCCCCCGCCGTAGCGGATATTGCACGACGAGAGCCCGAATACATTGATCTTAGGGGTTTCTCCATCCGAGGCTAAAGGCAGCGCCCCGTCCTCGTTTTTCAGAAGTACGATGCCCTCGTCGGATATCTCCCTCGCTACCGCCTTCGCGTTTTCAAGCGCAGCCGCAGCTTCCGGGCTGTCCGGGTTTACAGTGAGCGCGAACAGACCGCTGATATCCTTCACTATCGGTGCCGCAGTGGCTACGACGAACACCACGAGGCAGAGCACCAATCCCCAGACCACGGCGCGCCGGGGCCGAGCCTTCACCTTCCGGTATATCTTGTCGTGTTTCTTTGCGGCCTTTTTTTCGGGCTTCCCCATCGCGCGGATCTGAGCTTTGCGCTCAGCCTTTGCTATTTTACGCGCTTCCCTGTCCTTCTTTTTTTCCGGCTGCCTGTGATCTGCAGGGAGAGCGGCGATCTGTTCCTTTCGCTTCTTTCCCTCCAGCTTATCGTCTTTCACTTCCTGCACTATAAGCGCCTTGCGCTCCTTCCGCGTAGTCATGGCCTCTTCCTCCCACCCTGCAAACGGGTACATCGCGCTTCGCGGTATGACGAATATCGGTAGAGATGAGGGCGCGCATGCACGATTGCCGCACACGCGCGCCTCGTCCGATTTTGTCATAATAATAGGAAAAAACCCTCGTAAATTATATCACTCTGCTGCGTTTTTTAGCATTGTTCGGGTATACAATGTACAATGATAGCGGAAAGGAAGCGGTATATGAACAGCCGGTTGATAAGTTTTCTAAGCCTGTTTGGCATCGACAGCGCGGAACTCCTTCTTGAGCAGCGTGAGCAGGAAGAACCTCGCATGCCTTTTGAGATGGAGAAGGAACTGCTCGCCTTTGTCAGGGAAGGGAAACCCGATGAGATGCTGCTCCATTATGCGAAACTATTCGCTTCGCAAAAGGATTTCCACATATCCGTAGGCAAGATGTCGCGCGACAAGCTCCGCCACCTGAAATATATGGCGGTCTCCGCGATAGCGCTCCTGTGCCGCGCCGCGATGGAAGGCGGTATGCCTGAAGCGGCGGCGTATGGCGAAAGCGACAAGGCCATCATTGAGATCGACCGCATGGACGATCCAAACAAAATACTGCTGCTGCTCGCTGGCGAAGTCTACGCCTACGCACAGGCTGTGGAGCGGAGCCGCGTAGCGCTCACCTGGTCGAAAGCGGTGCGCGACAGCATAGAGTACATCATGGCAAACCTGTCGTCCGGGGTCAAACTGGACGATCTGACACAGTTTACTTCGCTCAGCAAAGAGCACTTCTCTCGCGTATTCAAGAAAGAAGTCGGCAAGACCTTCAGGCAATACACTTTGGAACTGCGGATCGAAGCCGCAAAACGAATGCTGCAGGGAAGCCATTCCGCCGAAGAGACCGCCTACATGCTGCAGTTCTGTTCGCAGAGCTACTTCATCAAGCAGTTCAAGAAAGTCACGGGGATGACGCCGTATGAATACCGCCGGCGCATTGGCGTGAGCAAGTATTGAGATTATCGAGAGACGCGGATTTTGAGCAACTCCAACGAACTTTTTGCAGCAGAATCCGATTCCATACAAGCGCACAAATTCTAAATAAAATTTATTTAACATTTTGTTTATAAAATGATTTGCAGGGTATAAATAAGACATGATGAACAGAGATGTTCACATATAACTTATGAAAGGAGTCTTTCGGGGGAATGGCTCCTTTCTTTTTTCAGGGAATACGCCTTTCCTGCACTTGTAACGACAGCGCACGTGCGGGATTTTCGCAAAAGATCTTATGGACATCCTTTTCGTCAAAGCCGGAAGTACGCAACAACGGTAGAAAGTAGCGAATCAGTCCCGCCAATCCCGGCACGCCGCCGTATCCTGAGAGACGTTCGCGCGTAACGTCGAGCGACAGCAGCATCCGGTCAAGGAAACCGGCGCTCGCCATTTCAAGCAGGATACTTATCTCCTTCTCTGAGCCATGGTATTTCGGACGCAGCACTGTATCATATTCAAGGAAGCAACCCTTTAGAGCGAACGCCTTGTGGACCGACAGATCCGGTTCCGTCCTGTCCATATGGCATACGACGATCTTCGCAGGATCCACGCCGGAATCCTCAAGGAAGCTTACAGCGGCAAGCACGTCCGCGCCTGGCTCCGTATGGATCATCAGCGCCGCGCCTGTGCGCGTCTGCGTTTTTGCGGCGGCGGACAGCAGCTTAAGTTGCAAAAATGAGAATGCGCCGACCTCTCCAATCGCGGTTTTGATGAGGCCGGCGCGTCCGGACGCTTTTCCTTCCCCGCGGCCAAGTGCGAACTGGCCCTTATACGGCAAGGACGAGGATCCCATGCGTTCGGATGTTTCTCTCGTCCCGCTGTCAAATGGGAACAAACGCCGATTCGCCAGAGGTGATAATTCCGCGCTTCCAATCGTTTCTCCCGTTCCGCCATCAGAAGCCCCTTCCTCGATTTCCGATACAAACAGATCAGCGATCATCTCGACATCAGAGCCTTTGTACCAATCGATGATCTCTTTCTCATAGTAATAAAACCGATGAAAACCCGTTGATGCGATGATCCGGACTCCACTTTTTCGCGATAGCCCGCAGAGCTGCGATATGTCGCGCCCGCAATAGACAGGGAGGGCGTCCACGACCGATGAGCCTCCACTCTCCTTGTAAGCAAGCAAGTCCTTCAAGGTCTTTCGGGGATCGTCTATCCTGAGTGCAGAGAAGAGTTTCGCCGCAGGGCTTGCCTCCCCGGGCGACGAAAAGATGTGTTCATGCGGCTGGCAGTACCCCAGGCCCTCCGGCGCGATATCACCTGTCACCGTGCGAACGACAGAAGCCATGTTCGTATTCTTCCCATTTTTGCCTCATTTCCATTTAGCGTATGAAAGGTGAGTCGCTTCGCTCCCGGCCGCATGGGATGTGAGTCGCTTCGCTCCCGGCTACAACATGTGGAATGTACTTTGCCACTTCACGCTTCACACCCTGCCGGGAAGCGGCCGGCGAAGCGATGCCAGGCGGGCGACGGATTCCGAACAGGCTTTTTCAATTGACTCGAAATCTCTCTTTTGCAGGAGCTTTCGAGGGCAGAGCCATCCGCCTCCGATAGCTGCCACTTCCGGAATCACGTATTCGGAGAGGTTTGAGAGATCCACGCCGCCTGTCGGCATGAAGCGTACAGATTGAAACGGTGCCGCGAGAGCTTTCAGCGCCTCAGCTCCGCCGTAGACATTTGCGGGGAAAAACTTGAGCGTATCCAGACCGTACTTAAGCGCCCGTGCGATTTCAGTCGGCGTCACACAGCCCGGAAACACGGCAATGCCATTCTCCAAACACCATGAAACTATCTCTTCGTCAAATCCGGGCGAAACGATAAACGCCGCACCGCGCTCTACCGCCTTCCTGCAATCATCAATCGACAAGACCGTACCGGCTCCGCACAGCACTCTCTCACGTTTTTCACAGACGATCCCTATCGCATCCATTCCGGCCTCGGTGCGAAGCGTGATTTCCATCACGGGGACGCCGCCCGCGAGCAACGCGTCAGCCGCGCCGAGAGCCGACGCTGAGTCGTCAACCACGACGACAGGGACCAATCCGGCCTGCCCTATCCTGCCCGAAACGCTTTTGGCCGTTTCTTTCGTTTTTCCCATCCTTTCCTCCATCCCCTTTCTTATATCCTGCCGCCATGCGACGGCTCAAACTATACAGGTTGAGTTTCCTGCGCGTTCAAACGCACCGGTATATGCTTGCTTCCCCTCATATTTCAGCCTTCCATTTCGGATTGCCCACCAGCTCGTAACCGCCACCGGGTTTCTCCACAACGAGCTTCCTGTAACCCTTTGTTTCGATTGTGCCGTAGTCATGGCCGGCGTCTCCCCGAAACGCGAAGAAAGTCACAAGCGGCTCAGTCCCCGTATTGACGCTGCGATGCGCGTAGCGCTGCGGCACATAAACGGCAATCCCAGGCTTGAATTCCTCGTAGCGCACATCCCCTTCCGGGTTTTCAAAGATCATGCCGCCTTCGCCGGAAAGACAAAAATATACTTCGGCTGTATCGAGAATTGTGTGGAAATGCCCCTTCGTCATATAAAATTCCCGACCTACCCTGCCCGGATATGTAATAGATGTACCAAATGCGATATCCCCGGGGGCTTCCGGCGCGTCGAGTTCGTAGAACTCATATACGAGAAGGTCTCCATTTTTGAGTATATCCGCCACCGCGTCCTGGTCGCAGAACATCGGTGCGACTTTCGACAGATACCTCTTTGTCGGCTCCGCCGTTTTTGACAGCCCGTTGATCATTGAAAAATCAACCGTGAATGTTTTTGCCCAGTCATATTTATTCGCCATATCGCTCCCTCCCTGTTCAATTTATTTGGCTTCGCCGCCTTATGAAGAAACAGCCATTTATGGACGCAAACCCCATTTGCAGCCAACGGCATCCCCAACCCGCGCGGAAACGGCTATGCCACGTCTCCCGTCGGACAGTAGTTCACCGGTTCCGCCACCTCGCGTGAAAACGGCGCTTACGCTTCTTTCGCTATTCCGCCCAAGCGCTCAAGCGTCTCGCCTTCAATCGGAACGTCGAAGGCTTCAGCAATCACCTGAGTCCAGCCGTGAATGAAATACGTCCACCCGTCCTCAACCCGGAGGCGGCGTTCACGCGCCTGCCGGTCAGCCTGTTCTTTGAAAACCAGATCCCCCCGGTAGTTGATCTCCCATACAAAAGATTCTTCCGGGAAAACGACCGCATCCGTGACGGGCGATCCGGGGGCGTCCTTGCCGAGCCCGGTTGCATTGACGATCAGGGAATGAGACGGCAAAGCCTCGACCAACCTGTCGTTGTCCGTTGGCGCCGGACAGTGCAGGTAGCGCATCTCAATTCCAGGATTCAATCTTTCAAGCGTCACGGCCGCATGCTCAAGCCTCGGCAGGCTTCGATTCGCTATAGTGATCCTCCGCGGCACGTTTGCGCCCCATTTCTCCTGTCCGAAATACAGCGACATCGCGAGCGAACTCCCGCCCGCGCCGAGAATCAGCGCTTCGCCTCCGAATTTTTCCCAGAACCCATGCGGCAAAAACGATTCGATGGAGAGACCGCTCGAAATCGGGTCTTTAGCGTGCGCCCGATACATCCCGCCCCTCTTCGACAGGCACGACACTTCGGATAATTTTTCGGCGTAAGGGTCGATATAGTCAAAGATATCCCTGCAAGCGGCGAACAGATCCAATTTATGCGTAGTGACAAGCGCACCGCAGGAAAGCGGATCCTCCTTCAGAAACCGTACCACGTCGCGATAGTCCTTTCCGGGAGCATGGAGTGGAAGATCGATGCCGCAAACAGCCACATCGCCGAGTCCAAGGGCCTTCGCCCACTTCGGAAACACCCGCATGATGGAAGAGCTCGCAGTCGTCACCCCTATAAAGTACAGGGTTTTCTTCTCCGCCGGTTTGAAATCAAACATCAAATTCTCCTGTCCCTGCTTTCATTCGTTTTCCAGATCGCGGATGAGGTTTTCGGCGGACCGTATGCTCATGCGGTCCGCAGCGCCCTCGGTCGAAGCTGCGCAGTGCGATCCGATCACGACATTGTCCAGTGCGTACCAGGAAACATCATCCGGCGGCTCTTTCCCGAAAACGTCCAATCCCGCGCCACCGATCGATCCATTCTTCAGCGCACTCAGCAGCGCCTCGTCGTCCACGAGCCCGCCACGCGCGGTATTGATCAAAAAAGCGTTCGGCTTCATCATTTCTATGCGTCTCGCGTCAATAATTTTTTCCGTGCCAGGGTTCAGCGGCAAGTGCAGGCTTAGGAAATCGCTTCGCTTCACGATATCGTCAATCTCCGCCCTCTCCACACCTTCCGCCTCCGCGAACCCCTCGTTCCAGTTCCTGTTGTACGCCAGTATATGCATTGAAAAGCCCTTCGCGCGCCGCACCATATTCTTGCCGACCGCCCCCAGGCCGATCAGCCCGAGGGTCCGCCCGCTTACATCTGTGGCCGTGATTTTCTTCCAGTTGCCTCTGCGGCATTCCGAGTCGATCAAAAGAACTTTTCTCGCAAGCGCCAATATCAGTGCAAAGGCGTAGTCTGCGACCGCCTCGCTGTTTGCGCCGATCGTTTTCGAAACCCGGATCCCGTGATTTTCACAGTAGCCGGTATCTATATTGTCTGTCCCGACGCCGTATTTTGCGACCGCCCTGAGACCCGGAGCGCGGCGCATCACTTCTGCGTTCAGAGGATCCACACCGATGATGGCCCCGTCGCAGCCGGCTATTGCCTCTTTCAGCGCCTCTTCGCCCATGATCCCGCCCGTATCGTTGAGGACGATGGAATAACCCTTTTCCTCAATCAGGCGAAACGCCTCGTCGGAATGCTTTCCGAACGACCTTGGGGTAATCAGTATTCTATTCATGGGCGGCGCCTCCGTTCACTTTCTTCAGTTTCAACAGCCTTTCGTTCCTGCGCAATTTCCTTCTCACAGCGCCGCCAGTCCCCTGTAAAGCGCGAGCTGGCTTTGATACGCCTGCTCAAAGAGCGGTTTCATTTTGTTATATTTGGCAATATTTTCCATTGTGGGGGATGTCCGGCTGTCGGCGCGATTGAACAGTTCGTAAGCATCAAAACCGGAAAGGACGCCCACCCCGACGCCTGCGACCACAGCAGCGCCGATCGAAGTCGCTTCCTCCAGATGGCGGAGCCGGATCACATCCATGCCATAGACATCCGCGAGGACCTGCCTTATGGTCCCGCTCTGCGCCATCCCGCCCACGATGAACATCTCTGTAACGGGTACGGCGCCTTTGAGTATCTCAAGGATGATACCGAGGTTCATCGCTACGCCTTCCGCAATGCTGCGCATCAGATCCCCCGAAGTGTGCTCATTTTTCAGCCCGATAAAAGAACCTCTGGCGTCTCCGTTCCACCTCGGGCAGCGTTCGCCGAGGAGATAAGGCAAAAACAGCAGCGCGTTCGCCCCGACAGGCGACGCTTCCATCCTTTGATTGATAACGCCGTAAACATCCTCTCCATTTGCCTTCGCTTCCGCAATATCGCCGGAACAGAGCAATTCCTTGCCCCATTCAAACGAAACCCCCGCAGCCTGCATCGTACCTCCCGGGATCAATAGGCCCGGCATGACATGAGCCCATGTCACCGTGCGCATTTTCTTATCGAAAAACGGCTCCCTGGATGCAGTGCAAATCCACGATGACGACCCGAGGCAGTTGTACGTGACGCCTTCGGCGACAGAGCCCGCGCCGACCGACGCACAGCTGCCGTCGCCGCCGCCGAGTACGATTTTCGTCCCCTCCGCAAGCCCGCACTCTTCGGAGACTACGCTTGATATCGAGCCGGCCACCTTGGTCGAAGGGTAGATCTCCGGAAATACATCCCTGTCTATTCCTGCGGCCGCCAGGATATCATCCGACCAATCCATCCTGCCCAGGTCAAGCGCATTCGTTCCCGAAGCGTCAGAAAAATCCGTTACAAACTCTCCGGTCAGGCGGCAGACGATATAGTCTTTCGCGTTGAGCGCCTTGTGGGTCTTTTCAAAAACTTCGGGCTCGTTGTCGCGGATCCACATGAGCTTTTCGATGCTGTATGACCGGCTCAGCCTGTGGCCGGCTATACGGTAGAAAGCCTCAGGAGAGATTTTTTGCGCAATTGCCGCTTCCTGCGCCCCGGACCGCATATCGGCCCAGATGACCGCTCTTCGAAGCGCGCGCCCCTGCGCGTCCACACAGACGCAGCCCATCATCTGCCCACTGAATGAAACCGCAAGTACCTCCGACGCATCAAAGCCCCTGAGCAGCTTCTTTGTCGCCGTGCAGAAAGCGTTCCACCAGTCCTCCGGCTCCTGCTCCGCCCAGTTTCCGTTTGTGTAGTAAGTCGGGTATTTTTCAGTCACGCTTCTTATCATCCCGCCGTTCACTGAAAAGAGCGTAGCCTTATTCCCCGTCGTACCCAGATCGTGGGCAATCAAATACGCCGTCATCACGCCTGCTTCCTGCTATACTTCCGCCACGCCGTCATGGCACCTGCTTCCTCTTGCATTTCCACATCCATACGTGTATTTCCTCAAGCGCTATTTGAACGGATTGTATAGATCCGATGCACCCGGGAAAATCAAGTCGAGTTCGTCCATCAGATCCTGCGGCAATCCGACTTCGAGCGCCCGGAGGATATCGTTGAAATGCCCGGCGGTCCGCGGTCCTATGATCGGCGCGGTGATATCGGGATTTGCCAGTATCCACGCCAATGCGACCGTCGATTCGCTTTCGCCGAAGTCTTCGCAGAGTTTGGCGTATTTTGTCAGTTGGACGATCTGCGCGTCGCTCAGCTTGCCGGCAAACTTCGCGCTTCTCTGCTCTTTTGCTGCGGGTTTCAGCGCGTTGCCGCTGAGCATTCCCATATTCAGCGGACTCCACGTGACGACCCCGAGCCCAAGCTCCCTTGCGGCGGCGTCCATCTCAAGCTCCGGTATCCTGAACTGGAGGTTGTATTTGTGCTGCGAACATGCCAATCCAAAGAAATGGCGCCTGTCAGCCTCGAGCTGCGCCGAAACAAGATGCCTCGCGGGAAAATTGCAGGCGCCGACATACAGTATCTTTCCCTGCGCGTAATGGCTTTGAAAAGCATCCCATATTTCAGCCCAACCCGTGTGCGGATCGTAGTCGTGTATGTAGTAGAGATCGACGGAATCCGTATGCAGCCGCTTCAGCGACCCTTCCAAATGCCTGCGTATTTTGTACGCTGAGATCCCCGGCTCGCCGTTCGGCCCGTCCGACTCATCATGCATATCGCCAAATACCTTGGTGGCAAGCACCACCTTCTCCCTGCGTCCTCCACCCTGGGAAAACCAGCGTCCGACTATTTCCTCAGTGGCGCCGCACCGCCCTCCGTAGCCAGGCCTGAAACCGTACATATTCGCAGTATCAAAGAAGTTAATCCCTGCGTCTATCGCCTGGTCCATAATGCGAAACGCTTCCTTTTCCTCCGTATTGGCGCCGAAATTCATCGTCCCGAGACACAGCCTGCTGACCCGCAGGCCTGACCGTCCCAAATATGTGTAATCCATTCTATCCTCCTGTTCTCCTTTACCTGCGCCCGCTATTTTTCTTTGACGGACGACAAAATCAAACTATATTGTTCACACCGGCTTCCGCAAGCGTTCGCTTCAAGCCTGCCAATGAATCGCGCTCCAACAAACCGGGTCCGAGGCGGCGATACTCCCTCCCGAGAGCGCGGTATTTCGGTACGCCCCAGTCGTGATAAGGCGTCACTTCAACCCGCTCCACCCGCTTTCCACTCAACAGTTTTCCAATGACGCGGAACTCGCGCTCAGTATCGTTGAAGCCCGGGATGCAGGGGATCCGGATCCAAATCCCGCCTTTATAATCGCGAAACAAAATATTCAGGTTTTCAAGGATCTGCTCGTTCCCGGTGCCGCAACCCAATTCATGCAGGCGTGGCGTCCCCGCTTTAAGGTCACAGATCATCAGCTTCGCATTTGCAAACACCCTCCTGTATATATCCGTCGGGGCGTGACTGCACGTTTCAACCGCAGCGGCGACCCCCGCACTTTCACAACGTTCAAGCATATCGATAAGCGCCGCAGGCTGCCCCAGGGGTTCCCCACCTGAGAACGTCGCGCCTCCGCCGGAATCTCGATAAAACACCGAGTCCCGAACAATTTCGTGAAATACCAGACTTGTGTCTTCTTCCCTGCCGGCTATACTGACCGCACGCGGTATGCACACCTCCTCGCACGCTCCGCAGAAAGTACATCCGGCTCTGTCAGCATAGTGGCGCCCCTCTGCAAACCTGTGCACGCCTGCGGGGCATACCGCTTCGCAGGATCTGCAAAGCGTGCATTTGC
Source organism: Eubacteriales Family XIII. Incertae Sedis bacterium (assembly GCA_031266515.1). Lineage (GTDB taxonomy): Bacteria > Bacillota > Clostridia > Peptostreptococcales > Anaerovoracaceae > JAISAW01. The sequence continues at coordinate 13,866 of JAISAW010000119.1, read as the reverse complement.
TTTCATCGAAAAACAGCTCCTGGCTTGATTTCCAGGACTCCGGGTTGTGACACCAGGCGCAGCGCAGGGGGCATCCTTTCATAAAAACCGTCGTCCTGATACCGGGTCCGTCATGGATGCAGAAGTGTTGGATATCAAAAATAAGCGTATCCATTTCACCGGCCGGCCTCCGCTTCAAACCTTGCGATCATATCCTCCTGCACGGATTTGAGCATATCGGTGAAGTAAATGCTGAACCCTCCTTTGCGTACGATGACCTGCGGGTATTCCTCAGGATTTGCGTACGCCTTCTTCAGGAGTCCGCTATCCACGCTGTTTACCTGTACCTGCATTCCGCCCATACGGAAATAAGTGAGGAGCAGATCGCGGAATTTCATCCTGCTTTCCTTCGTGTCAAGCATGTCGGGCTGGACGTAGAGATCGATCGGGACCCCGCCGCTGCAGCGCTTTTGAGGCAGCTTCGCGCAGGACAACATCAGATCCACCGGGGAGCTTTGAAGCGCCCATATCACCGCTCCTGCATTCTTTCCAAACGCTTCGCCGTCCTGTCTCCCGTCGAGAGAGGCGTTCACGCAGCTTCCGAACTGCACGTTCGCATCAATGGTGTGGCAGGTAGGCAAATAGCGTATGTTCCCCCGGTAAGCATGCTCGCAGGCGTCAGCCAGCACGTCCATTACAAACGCCGCGTTCCCGTCCGCTGTGTCACAGCCCTGCCCGTATTTCGGACAACGCCTCAAAGCCGCGTGTATTTCCGCATCTCCCGGCTTCCCCGAGTAATTCCTTTTTGCCGCGCTGGTGATCTCCTGCAATGAGTATTTCTTTTCCTCAAACACAAGCCGGTTGATAGCTGTAATGGCGTCGGCGGCGTGCGCGAAGCCCATCGCCAACACAGTCACATTGTGGTACCTGGCACCGCGACCTTTTCGTATTGAGAGTGCGCCGTATCTTTCGGCGTCGGCTTCAGGGATCATGCCCATCGCCGCGCTTCCTGAAAGCCCGACCGCGCTGTGTGCACGATCCCTCGCAAATTCAATGCAGTCGTCCAGGAGAACCGACAGAAACGGATTTGGACGATTCAGGGCTGTCCAGGCGGCGCGGCGGATATTCCGGTCGGCTACGTAGTTCACAAGCCCTTTGACATAAGAATCGTAACCTCTGCGGATGTCCCCCATGCGCTTCGGAACGCCCTGTGGCGACGGCAGGTAAGCCTTTACGGATTCCGGCAGCTCTCCATGCAGCGGAAGCCCACCGTTTACAGTCAGTTCGAGAGGCAGGTTCATATTGACGCAGCAACCCCACATATCCGCCAGTTCGCTTCCCGTTACAATATTTCCCATGCAACTGTTTACAGAAAAATTATCTTTCGGAGACATCCCTCGGTAACGCAGTGCGTCACCGCACCGATCCTCGCCGTAGTATGTTGGCTGACCGATTTGAAAGAGGTCCCTGCAAATAAGTTCTTCGAAAACATCGTCCGGCGTCTCATCATTGATTCGCGCCGCGATGATGGGCGCGCGGAGACGCGTTTTTTTCTCAACCCCGACCAGGAGCTTTGACAATCGGTTCCAGTCGCCCCCGAGGTTCAGCGCTCCCGAACCGTCGCCGTAAGAATCCAACAGATGGAAGAACGATTCAAACAGCTCCTCCGCTTCCTGTTCGGTGTGACCGCTCGCCAACCAGTCGTCATAAAGCGGGAGCAGATACTCATCCATCCGCCCGAGGGATACGGACGCCCATGAACGCTCGCTCGTCGGGGTAAATGTATGGACGATCCACATCCCCTGCAAGGCTTCGTACAGGTTTCTTGCCGGCGAGAAGGGTGACCGACGAAGCGCTCGCGCCATCCGGCGAAGCGCTTCTTTTCGCTGCGGATCTTCTTCTTCGAGCGCCATTTGCCCCGCCATATCCGCATAGCGACAGGCGAACAAACGCAGTGATTCGACACTGTATTTCATCGCCTCAAGGACCACCATCCCGTACTCGTCGACCGGTTCGCCGATGCGACGCTCAATGCGTTCCAAATAGTGTTCAAAGCCCTTGTTGACGATGGTTTCGTAGTCGACGCAGGTATGCGAAGGCGTATAGATGCCGAAAAGCATATGACGCCCGCTGGCGATTCGATCCTCTTCAGGCAGGCGGTACTCGTCGCTCTCCGAAAATTCGGCATCGTCCGCAGCCGCCATTTTCTTTACAAAATCGTCCCCGGCGAACTCAGCGCCGTATCTGCCGGCAAGCAGGTCGTCATCCCTGATTCCGATCGGGAGCAGTTCCAGCGCCTTCCTGACTATATGCGCCTCCCTGATCGGTGCCGGAAAGTTTTCTCCCTCTGCTTCAACTAACGCGCGCGCGTAGTTCATGGTCATCCCCGCAGGAGGGTAAGTGATCGACTTCATGAATCCTTCAAGATCAAAATCAGTCATTGTCCTTCAGCCTTTCAAGGTACATCTCCCGGACGGCGGGCAGCAGGTAATCCTCCGTGCAGCCGTCCATCACATTTGTCGTGAAGAACCCGAACGTATGCCGGTCGTACCCCCGCCTGTCCGGCAAATACCCCGCCCTCTCCGATATGTGGGAGATGACAAACAGATCCTTCATTGGCGATTGCTGTTTCAGGCGAATGCCGATCTCACAGTACAGTTCGCCGTTGTTTCCGAGCAGGGCCAAATCGTCAAGTGTGATGAGTTTCAGCTTCAGGACGACGTCGGACCCCTCCTCGATTTTTCCATGAAAAGGTTTGTCCATCACCGGGCCGAACGAAGCGATTTCAAATTCCATCCTTCGTCCCGGCAGCGCCAGATCGCGGTCGACGACGGTGATCTTCATAGTCTCCCGCATGTTTTCAATTCCGTCCATGATGCGGATGGCGTCGACCGCATGCGTCTCCGAAACGTGCGCGCACAGGTCCCATGAGGCGTAGCCGAGGCTGTATCCGAGGTGGTTTGACCCATCCTGTCCGAGCTTGTTGTAGACGGGGGTGTAGATCGGCTCCTGGTTGCCGGCTGCCCCGCTCGTCCACAGGCATACAGCGCCATCCTCCAGGTAGCGCTCTTCGATGTAAGCGCTCGTCCTTCCGGCGATGTCCCCGGATATCAGGTACTTCTCGCCGCTCTCGTCTTTGCAGGTGTAGCTGCAGAGGCAGTGGACAGCGTAGTTCAGCACAATGGCGATCTTCCCGCCTTTCAAATCGTCGACTTTGATGACCCCAAGGGTCTTGTCCGAAGGCCCTTCAAAGTCGCGTCCACGCCCCCAAAAGCCACTCTCGAACAACTGGTCCCTGTTCACGTTGATATAGCTCTTCCCCGTTCCGTAGCCCCACTTCGCTTCCCTCATGGATCCGAGGGCGAGCCCGACGCATTTCGCCGCCTGCGCTACCACAAAATCCCCATACCTGACCACCCATGCGAGGCGCTGAGGATCCCCGGCCACCCAGTGGTGCTCATTCGCAAACGTCGGCGCTTCATGCGTGTGCGTTGCCGCAAAAAGGACGTTTTCGCGCAGCAGGCCGTAGCGCGCTGAAAGGACATCAAGCATATCCTCCGTCCTGCTCATATCGGCCGCATCGAAGGTGATCACAGCCAGCCGCCTCTCACCGTTGTCGAGAACCAGTGCGCGCACAAAGAGGTCGTCGTGAACCCCCGAAAATTTGAAGTTTCCCAAATGGTATTCAGCTGGAAACATCTCTTCCTGAGGGGTTATACATATTTTTGCCGCGCCTGCTTTCAAGGTCATTTTTGCCTCATTTCTGCTTAATTAAGATTATCCGACCATGCGCCCAATCACTCTTCGCCCAGACCCAGCCACTTTGAGCTTTCTTCATAAAGGCGCGCGAGCGTCTCCGGTTTGTCCGAGCCGACCCACTCTTCTGCGTTTTTTAAACCTCCGTTGAAAACATCGCGGCGATACGCCATATTCCAATTGATCGGGCGGTATTTTTCCAAAACTTCCCTTGGCACGGAAAAACCGCTGTCACCAAAGACAGTATCCATGCGGTCCTTTTCATATATGCCCTCAAAATAGACCAATCCCCATTTCCCTTCGCGTTTTTCCGCCCGGTAATGCATGCGGCACCAACACTGCGTATCGACCCATTCGTCGCCGAGCTTCGTGCGGAAATTGAGGAAGCAGAGCAGCTCCGCGACAGCCCTGTTTCCCTTAAGCCACACGACGGTATTGTTCACGCGGTGGCTGTGCGATTCCTTGAGGATATCTTCGTCGGGTTTCTTCGCCAACGGCGGGGTGCTGAGGTATTCGTCAATAGGCCCCTTGAACCACGTCGAATAAAATATCCCGTCGTCGTGCCAAAGCTTCCGTTCCTCCGCTTTGTGCCCGTAATCGCAGCAGTAGCGGTCGTATTCCACTATTTCCTTCACCCTTATCCTGTCCAAAAGCTCTTCGTCCGTAGCGTCCTTCATCGACAGCTCATAAAACATCTTTGTCATTGACCCTTTCCTCCAGTCAGCGCTCTTCCCGAACGGCATTCGCGTTGTAAATCATCGATACGCCGCCCGTATCATGTACGCGAAGGCTATACTTCAATTCATCGGGATGTATGCACTTGAACATCCACTTCGTCGTCCTGTCCGTCCCGGTTTTTCCGGAGAGGAGCTCCTTGAACCCCGCCATCATATCCCGCGCGGTTGCGTGTTTCTGGGGCTCCGGATCGTGCCCGTTGTACAGAGCCGTGCCGCTCGGGACGACATGCCCAAAGAAACGCTCGTAGCAGTCGAAACTCTCTTTGAAGTCCGTGCAGCGCTGCATGGCGGGGTGGAGGGAAACCGCATCCCCCACCAAAGCGAAACCCCTTTCGCGGCAGTAGTACGCAAGCGACCCCGCGCTGTGGCCGGGAAGCCTGTAGGCCTCCAGGCGGACACCTCCCAAATCGATGACATCCCCATCGTCAACAGCGCGAAATGATAGCGATTCATTGTGTATGTATCTGGAACGGCAGAATTCCAACACAGCAGGGTCGCCGCCGCAGAAGAGTTCCAAATCGCTGAAGCGCCTCTCCACGTTCAGATTCCAGTCAAGCATGTAGAGGTCCCTCCCGCACATATAGGCTTCGTCAAACAGAATGGCGCCGCCGATATGATCCAGATCCCCGTGAGTGGCGTAGCACGACATGGGTTTTTCGGATACAAACGTTTCGATATACCGCCTCAGAGCGCTCGTCGCCCCGAGGCCGGAATCAAACACGCCTATCCCGTCGCTACCTTCGACGACGTAGATGTTAAAACCGAATTTGGGATTCGTATAGCTCTCGCGAACGACATGGAAATTTTCTCCGATCTGTCTGTGCGAGTAGAAATCAAACTCCTGCATCACTTACCTCTTTCCTTCAATATGTTTGCGTTGTACGGGACCGAAGCCATGCCGACCGTGTGCTCCCAAACGTCGTATGTCAACTCCTCCGGATCGATAAAATCGAACATGAGCGTGAACTGCGTATCGCCTTCCGACTTGCCGGCGAGAATTTCCTCAAGCGCAGTGGTTATATCGTCAAGCATCTGCCTTGGGACGGGGACGAGGTCGTGGTTGTTGTATATGGCCACGTCGTCCGGAAGCAAGCCAACAAACCTCTTTTGGCATTCGAGGCACTCGTCGTAATCCTTGCAACGCTGCCAACTTCCACCCTTGATGGCGGCGTCGCCCAAAATGACGTAGCCGTCTTTTCTGTTCAGGTAGGCGACTGAGCCCGCCGTGTGCCCCGGCGTCATGATCACTTCAAACTGCACTCCACCGAGGTCGACGACGTCTCCGTCGTCTACGTCTTTGAATTGAACGTTTTCATTTCTCACGTAGTTAGCCTTTGCGAAAGCCATCGTCTCCGCATCTCCCCCGCAAAACAGGTTCAAGTCGCTGAGCCTCCGCTCCACGTTGAGGTTCCAGTCCAATTTCTCCAAATCCCTGTGGTTCAAATACGCTTCGTCAAACAGGATCGCGCTGCCTATATGGTCCAGATCCCCGTGCGTGGCATAGCTGAGCATCGGCTTTTTATCCGTGATATAGCGCTCGATATACCGCCGCAACCCTCCGCTGAATCCCATGCCGGAGTCTATGACCATGACCTTTTGGTCGCCGATGATGACAAAGATATTGAAGTTTTTATCGCTCAGCGATTCGCGGACGACATACAGCCGCTCACCGAGCTGTTCGTGTGACAGAAAATCAAATTCGTGCATACTCTCCCTCTCTTTCCAAACTAACTGTTCAATCGTTGATCTCTCTTGCCCTGCTGCAAAAGACAAAATGGTCTGTGGCGATTTCTTCCAAACTCTGCGGTTCGCCGCATTTCGCTTGCGAGTAACGGCACCTTGCGGAGAACCTGCACCCCGGTTTCGGGTTGATGGGGGAAACGATCTCGCCTTCAAGTATGACGCTCTCCTGCTGATGGTGAATATCTATTGAAGGGATGGCGGAGAGCAGCGCTTTTGTATAAGGATGCAGCGGGGAGCGGAATATTTCATTCGATGGGCAGATCTCCACCATTTGCCCGAGGTACATCACCCCGATGACGTCGGAAATATGCTTAACGGCGGAAAGGTCGTGCGTGATGAAGATGTATGTGAGGTCCATCGCCTCCTGCAGGTCTTGCAGGAGGTTGATGATCTGCGCCTGGATCGAGACGTCAAGCGCCGAAACCGGTTCGTCGCCCACGACGAACCTGGGGCCGGTCGCGAGGGCCCTTGCGATCACCACGCGTTGGCGTCTGCCTCCGTCAAGCTCATGCGGGTACGAATTTCGCAGCCTCTGATCTATCCCGACCAATTCCATGAGCCTCTCCGTCTCGTCCATCGCCTCGGGCCGCGAATACCGCTTCGTCAGCATCAAAGCCTCTCTGATCGTCCTCTCCACCGTGAAGCGCGGGTTCAGGGATGCGAAAGGATCCTGAAATATGATCTGCATCTTCTGACGCAGGGCTTTCAGCTCGCGCCCTCTCACAAAGGTCACGTCTTTGTTTTCAAATATGATTTGACCGCCGGAACTGTCTATCAACCGGATCACCGTGCGTCCGAGGGTGGACTTCCCGCATCCCGACTCCCCCACGATCCCCATCGTCTTTCCCGGTTCCAATGAAAACGAGATGCCGTCCACCGCATGCAGGACCCCTTTTGGCGTCTGGAAGTATTTTTTCAAATTCCTGATTTCAAGCAATGTAGCCATCCTGTACTCCTGTCAGGCAAAATGCGTACACCGGCAGTGGTGGCCCGGTGAGATTTCGGCCATTTCCCTACGCTCATGCCGGCAGCTTTTCTTTGCATACGCGCAGCGGGGCTGGAAATAACACCCCTTTGGCAGGTCGGTGGGATCTATCATCCTGCCGGTGATCGGTGTCAACCTGCGGACTTCCTTATTGATATCCGGCAGCGCGTCGAAAAGCCCCCGCGTGTAAGGGTGGGTCGGATGGTCGTAAATATCTTCCCTGCTTCCGCTCTCGAGTATCTCTCCCGCATATATCACGGCGACGTCGTCGCATTGGCTTGCAACGACTCCGAGGTCATGGGTTATAAGCAGCATCGACATATCCAGTTCCTTTTTCAGCTTTTCGATCATCCGAAGGATCTGCGCCTGTATCGTGACGTCCAAAGCAGTCGTCGGTTCATCCGCAAGAAGCAGTTCCGGCTTACAGGCCAATGCGATCGCTATGACGACGCGCTGCTTCATCCCACCTGAAAACTGATGCGGATACTCCCGGGCACGGTCCGCTTTGATGCCGACCGTCTCAAGCATTTCCATAGCCCATTGCTGCGCTTCGTTTTTCCCCGTGTTGTTGTGCAGGCGGATCACTTCTTCGATCTGCTCGCCGACACGCCGGACAGGGTCAAGCGCAGTCATCGGGTCCTGAAAGATCATCGATGCGCTCTTGCCTCGGATTGCGCGCATCTTTTTTTCGCTCAGGAGCAATACGTCCTTGCCGTTCAGATAGATCTCCCCGCTGTTTATCTTTGAAGTGGTTTCCGGGAGGATCCTCATGACGGACTTCGCGATAGTCGTCTTGCCTGCGCCTGTTTCCCCGAGCAGCCCGAGGGTTTTTCCTTTTTTCAGTTCCAGAGACACCCCGTTGACTGCGTGGATCGTTTCCCCCTCAGATGTGTACTCGACCACCAGATCCCGAATCCGAAGGAGTTCGCCACGCTGCGTTTCGCCGTTTTGCATGACTTCCACCTCCTATCTCTTCATCTTCGGGTCAAGCGCATCGCGTATACCGTCGCCGACGAGGTTGATACAGAGCACGCTTATCACGATCAACACGCCCGGGCCTATGAGCATGTAGGGATACTGGATGATGTACGTTTTTGCCGCCGCCAGCATAGCGCCCCATTCCGGGCTGGGAGGGCGTACGCCGAGTCCGATGTAGGCTAAGGTGGCTGCGCTCAGGATCTGCTGGGCCACGCCCATTGTAGCGGCCACAATGACAGGCGTCATCGCGTTTGGGAATACGTGTATGAACATGATCCTCGGAATGCTGCAATTGATTGCGCGCGCCGCTTCGACGTATTCCATTTGGCTGACTGCAAGCATCTTCGCGCGCAGCTGCCTCGCGTAAGGGACTATAGCGCTGATTGAAAGTGCGATCAGCAGCTTGTCGAATCCCGTCCCGAGAACGGCGGAAATCGCAATGGCAAGGAGGATGCTCGGCATCGCAGACAGCAGATCCAGCACCCTCATCAATATGAGGTCCGCCATGCCTCCGAAGTACGCGGAGCAAGCGCCGATCACGATGCCGATCACCAAAGCCAGAGCCGTCGAGAGGAATCCGATCGCGAGGGAGTATCTGCCGCCGTAGAGGCAGCGTGAGAAAATATCCCTGCCGAGGTCGTCAGTCCCGAAAAGATGGTCCGCGGACGGCGACTGGCTGATAGCTGTAAGATCCATTGTCGCCATATCGTAGGGCGCGATCAGTGGCGCGAAGGCGCATATGGCGATCAACGCCACGAGGACGATGAAGCAAGCCAACGCCATTTTTTGGCGAAGGAATCTTCTGAGAAATATTGAAAACCCTGTCTGCCCTTTTCGCCTGCGCCAAAAACCGCTACCGGGCACGTGTCCGCGTCCGCCATGTCCGTGTCCGTGTTTTTCTCCATGCCCGCGCACATGTTCGTGTCCGTGCTCATACTCGTGCTTCTGCGCGCAATCAACGCTATGACTGTCCCCTTCCGGGGAGGCGCTGCTGTACGCCGGATTTTCTTTCATCATAATGCGACGCCCCGTTCCTTCTTCAGCTTGCGTTTCCCTTTTCCGGTCTCGGCAAAACCCGCCTTGATTCTCGGGTCCACCGCAGCGTAGCCGATATCGGTGATGAGGTTGAGCAGGCTGAGGATGATGGCTACAAAGATGACCGTGCTCTGCACGACGGTGAAGTCCCTTGTGTTCAGGGCGGTCACAAGGTAGACGCCGATCCCCGGGATGCCAAAGACGTTTTCTATTATCAGGGATCCCGCAATACTGGCGCTGACTGTAAAGAAAGATTCGGTGATGATCGGGATGCTTGCGTTGGGGAGCGCGTGGCGGAATATGATCCCTCTTTCCGACAGGCCTTTCGCCCTGCTCGTAAGTATATAATCAGCGTTCATCGCCTCAAGCATTGACGACCGCGTTTGGCGCGCCTGCATCGCGACACCTATGACTGAGTTTGCGACGACAGGGAGTATCCAGTATTTGATCCCGCTCGCGCCGCCGTACCACATGGAAGGAAGCAGGTTCAGGTTCAGGGCAAAGATCACCACCAGCATCAGGGCAAACCAAAACGGCGGTATCGAAACGGCGATGAGAGAAAAGAACATCGACGCCCTGTCCTTCCATGTGTTTGGATTGACCGCTGCAATTATCCCGAGAGGGATTCCGACAAGCAGAGTGATGAGCAGGCTTGAAAGGGCCAACGTCATCGATCGCGGGAATCTCTCGATCAACGCATCGCCGATTGACGACCTGTTGATAAGAGATTTCCCGAAATCGAAGTGGAGGAATACATCGCTCAGGTAATGTCCGAGCCGGACGATATATGGATCGTTCAATCCAAGCTCTTCACGCACGAGCTCCACATCAGCCTGGCTCGCATCGGTACCCGCCATTATTTTCGCGGGATCCCCGGGGACGAAATACATCAGGGTGAATATCGTGATTGCCACGCAAATGATAAGCGGTATCATCCACAGCAGCCTTTTCACTATATATCTGGCCATATATCAGCCCTCTCCGATACAAGGATCCCGCATTGACAACATCGGTTGGCTTCTACTCGAAGAAATCATCGGTGAACGTACAGCTTCCTCCCTCAATACCGAGGAAGTCAGTATAGTAGACGTTTGTCACGCCCTCTTGCCCGACATAGTATTCGACCCCGTTGAACAAGCCGTAGAAGTACGCTTTATCGGTAATATAATCGTGCACCATGAGGACGTCCTCATCCGTCGCGTCGTTTTCAAGGCTCTTCCTGTACAGCTCTTCCATCGCGGGATCAAAGATGAAGTTGGCGCTTCCGTATTCATAGTTCGTGCCGTTCACGTGATGCCCCCAAAAAGCAGGCAGCGTTCCGGCGCTCTTGCCGCGGATGAAGAGGTTAATATCCCACTGTGTCGAATCCACAGTGTAGGCTTCATAGAGGGCCGCGTCGTACGAAAGCACCTCTGCGTTGATACCTGCCTGAAGAAGCTGGGCCTGTAGCGCTACAGCATATCTTTCATTAAACGAACCGCATATAAGCCTCAATTTCAACTCACCCTTTTCATACCCCGCCGCCTTCAGGTACTCTTCGGATTTACCCAAATCATAGCTGTAGATATTTGTCTTTGCCTCTTCGACCATGGCTTCCTGAAAACCTCCGTACTGATTGCCGCCAAAGGTGTATTCCACCTCTCCATTCCCGCCTTCGGTGGCGTCGATCAAAGCCTGGTTGTCAATCGCGTAGCAAACTGCATACCGCAGGTTCTGATCCTGTAGTACGCTGTCTGCACTGCAGTTGAATACCAGGCCTCTGCAAGCGTTTCCAGGTGAAACCTGAACATAGTAGCCGTCCGTCGTTGTCTCCGTCCTGTAGTCATAGAAATCCGGCGCGTTAGCGGCGTCGACTTTCGAAATATCCACATCCCCGCTTTTAAGCGCCAATGCGACTTGCGCGGTATCCGTGATAATCCTGAAATTTATCACATCGACATTCTGCTGTTCGTGAACCGTGCGGAGCTCAGGATCTTTCCAGTAGTCCTCATTTTTCACGAGCGTGTAATAAGATCCTGTCACGTACTCGCCGAAATAATAGGGCCCTGTAGCGACCGGATGCGCGTTGAATTCATCCTTGCCGAGGGATTCGTACGTCTCCTGGTCGACGACCATGATCATCATGGAGTCATTGAACTGTTCCCTGTCGATCTCTACGGAATAGACAAAATCCATCGTATAGTCGTCAACGATATCAATGTGGTCTATGACGCCGACCCTGTTGTTCCATGTGGCGGCGGCGATTGCCTTTTCATAGCTCCAGACCACGTCCGAGGCCGTGATCTGGTTGCCGCCCGTGTCAAAGATATTGTCATAAATTTTGACGCGGTACGTCTTGCCGTCTACCTCCTCATACCCCTGGCCGAGGATGCCGACAATTTCACTTCCGAAGTATTCATAGTTAAACAATCCCTGGTATGTTTCGTTATAGACATGGATGCCGTCCGAAGGGGCCTGCCATGGATCGAGCGTCCCCGGATCGGATGAATCTGCCACCGTGAGGACGCGCTCCCCATCGCCACCGGAGATCCCTCCTCCGCTATCGCTCTTTGGGCTGCATGCCGCAAAACCCAGCGTCAACATCATAATCATCAAAAAAACGCAAAGAATCTTTTTCATAACCATCCTCCCTGCCAACAGATTTTTCCTGCTGAATGTGAACGCCGCCGCTCAAATCGTTTGAACGGCATCTTGCAATTGGAAATATCTTACGGATGAAAAAGATTGAATAACAGGTAGGAAAATCGAGAAAACGTGTCAGATTTTAGCCTTTTGCCCCATTTCCGCTCAGCGCCGCGTGTAAAAGGCGTTTCGCGCTTCCCCTCTCAGGATGAGAGCTTTCTGTACTCCGAAGGCGTCACGCCCATGGTTTTTTTGAATAACTTGCTGAAACACCTGGCGTCGGCGAACGACAGATGCCGGGCTATTTCGCTGACGTTCATCATGCCTTCTTTGATGAGCTCCTTTGCGATCTCAATCCTGTATGAGGCGACGAAATCTGTGAAGTTGCGGCCTGTTTCTTTCTTGAACAGCTTTGAAAAATACATGGGATTGAGGTTGACCTCTGCGGCGACGTCTTTCATAGTCAAATGGCTGCCGTAGTTTTTTTCGACAAATGCGATCGCTTTTCTCACAGGCGCGGCATTTTGCCTTTCCGCGTATCCACGGATATTTTCCATGACTTTTGTATAGCAGGATTTAAAATTCGCCTTGTACATCTCCACCGTGCAGGACATCATCAATATGTAATCTATTTCTTTCCGGAGGTTGTCCGTATCGGCAAAAGTCTTGATCAGTTTCCCGTTGATCTCGAAGAATTCTATTTTCAGCCGAATGACGCAAGCCCTTGCCTCATAGATACACGCCAGGCGCCACGGCATGGCAAACAATTCGTCCGTACTCTTTTGGAACTCCTCTATGTCCAGTACTTCAAACGCCCTTCGGATGCGAATTCCCAGCTCTTCAAACTTCCGCAGGTAACGCTTCGACTCGCCGGCGTTCGGCTTTTCATAGAGCAATACTTTTCCGTTCCGGCCAAAGATACGGGACCATGACGCGTCAAGCGCTTCCCCGTGTGAACGGAACGCCTCGTGGACATGGGCATACGCGCCGCCGACGCTGATGGTGGCAAACAGCTCCGGAAAGCGGCCCGTGATTTCCTGCGCCCGGGCAAAGAGCTCCCTGAGCTTGTCGCCAAGCTCTTTCTCGAAGCCCTGCGGATAGTTTGCGAGGATCATGATGCCATCGTACTTTCTGTCAAAAAGCACATCGAAGCAACCCTTGCCGAAGCTGTCTTTCACGAGATTTTCGTAGGCTTCCTGCAAGGCTGTGGAAGTCTCGTCAATGACGACGGCACCTGCAAAGCAATCGAATTTAATGAAGAGCATGCGAAACAGGCCTTCCCGAAAAGTCGTCCCGTAGGTGTGGTTTATCACTTCCAGGGAATAGGCGCCCGGCTTCAGCAGGTACATCGCCTTGGTGATAAAGAACCTTCGGGTCGTATCCTTGTTTTCGTTTGCCGGCGGCAGGCTGTGCAGAAGCCCTTCGGTCACATTTCTGATTGCTCCGCGCAGGTTTTTTGACAGAAGCGCTTTTGGCACATAATCATCGGCGTGGTAGCGCAAGGCGCGGTAAAGGGAGTCGTAGCTTCTGCCTTCGCCTGTCACGACGACTTTGCAGGGCAGCCCTGTCGACCCATGTCCAAGGCGCTCGACCTGGTCAAGCAGGCCAAGGCTGACAATGGCTATATCGATCCCGCCTCTTTTCACAAAACGCATAAAAGAGTCTTTGTCCCTGGCAATGCCCGAAATAATGACCCCCGGCTCGTCCGACAGAATGCTCTCCATCCGCTCAATACAGCCATCAGCGGCGGTATCGCCGATCACGATTTTAAGTAAATCCACAAATCACACCAATGCCGTAAACTACAATTCCTTTTTCAATTAACGATTTTATTATCTCACGAACAACTGACCGTTTCAAACTGCGTTTCGGCGGGATTTGGGCTGCATATCCCCGGCGTAAGTCTGAGCCATAACCACTCGTCAATATCCGATTTGTCAATAAACAAAGATGTTGACAGGCTCAAAGGGGGGGGGTAAAATCGTTTTGGTGAGTTGTGGCTCTGAATATGTCAGGATCCTGGCCGTACGG
>JAISAW010000057.1 GCA_031266515.1 Eubacteriales Family XIII. Incertae Sedis bacterium | reverse complement strand
GGCACTACGTTCGACGACAAAGGGCACTACAAGCTGAAGCCACACGACATACTCTATGTCGAGTACTCCATGGGGTTTGACCTGAGCGCAATAGAAGCGAATGCTGCATTGAAAACGCTGTACTCCGACAACAATTTGAAGGTGGCTGTGAACAACTACACGCCGTATTACCAGGTAATACTTGAGGAAGGCGGCTCTCAGATGTTGACTGACGATGGCTTCCTGAAGAGCAACGATGTAGCCGTGCGCCTTGCGGCGCCGAGGGTCAGCGTCAGCGGTGAGACGTGGGAAGACATGAACTACAACGGGTTGAAAGACGGCCCGCTCGACACCGCCGACCCATTATACGAAAAGCCGACAGGAGGCGTATCAGTCACCTTGTACAGAAGGGTGAATGGCGGGGCAGTCACGCTTGTCACTGCGGAGATGTCTTCGGATCCGCTCTTTGAAAGCACGGTGAAGACCGGTGCCGACGGCAAATACATATTCCACGGGCTTGAAAGCTCATACAACACAGGCATCGAGTACATGGTGCAGTTCGGGCTGCCTGACGGCGACGGTTGGCTGCGTACGCTGAAAGACGCTCCCGGAGGGACTTCGCTGCCCGACGCCGCGAGCGACGCCAACGACTCGGACGCCATGCAGAGCGGTTTGCTCGCGGGGAATACAGACTGGTATACGGTCAACACAGACAGGGACAACATCTGGGCAGGATACAATAAGCTGGGCGTGCTCAATGGCATGGCCTGGTACGATTACAACGGGGATGGCATCCAGGACGCGAGCGAAACAGACTATGCTGCAGGCGTCAAGGTGTCCCTCTACACCTCCGCGGCGGCGGCGGAAGCCGGAGGTGCCACAGGCGCCGACTACGTCGCCTCGGCTGTCACCGGCACCGACGGCAAGTACTCGTTTGGAAACCTGATGGCGGTGAAGCAGGGGACTTCGACCCCCGCTGCCTATCATGTGCGCTTCGATAAGTCGGATTTGAAGGCCGACGCAATGACTTACAACTGGACAGCGGAGCTTCAGGACACCGATCGCCAAAAGGATTCAGACCCGTCCCCGTTTGACATGGCTCTGCCTGGATATACGGCTGACTACAGCGTACCTGTGGCGGTCACGAAAAATGCGGCAAACGTCCCTTATGGCGGGACCACTTCGTACGTGGACGCGGGTCTTCTGCCTGTCACGAAAGCCATCGGCGGGTATGTGTGGACGGACAAGAACTATGACGGCATCCAGAACGGCCCCGGGCTTAGCCCGCCCGCGCCCGAACCCGAGCTCTATGAGAGCCCGATAAGCGGCGTGGCCGTGGAGCTGTACGGCTCTTCGGACAGCGGTGCCTCGTGGGACTCCAAGCCTGTCGCAACTGCTGTGACAGGGGCAAACGGGCGTTTTGAGTTTACAGGGCCGGATGGAGACCCGACTGCGGGGCTTTCGTTCGGCGTGGGCAAAGCTTACCGCATCAAGATCCTGAAACCGGACGATACGTGGTACTACACTTTGAAAGACCAGGGTTCGGACGACGACAAGGATTCGGATGTTTTCGATACGGGGACAGATGCCGGATTCTCCGCCACCATTACGGAGCCTATGGTGAATTTGGGAGCCGGCCTGTATCAGCTCGGCGAGATAAGCGGCAAGGTCTGGTTCGATCAGAACGGCGACGGCAGCAAGGCCGGGGAGACATTCGATCCCAAGCCTGCGGGCGTCACGGCAAAACTGTATACAAGCGCGGACGGCACCACCGGATGGGCGGAGAAGGCTTCGAAACTTGTAACGGCTACAGACGACGACTTCACATTTGCCGAGCTGAAGAGCGGCCACTACAAGGTCGTGTTTGACCGGACGGGGCTTACCTCCTCCACGGAAACTTACCTGTGGACGGTGCCGAACGCGCCGGGTGTGGCGAAGGACGAAAACTCAGATGCGGTCTATACGAACAATACGGATATGGCTGCGGAGAGCGCCCCTCTGGAGCTTGGCTATCACAGCTCGGACGGCGTCAGCCAGGATGCGGGCATCATCATCAGGCTCAACCATATCAAGGGAAGGGTTTGGGAAGACATGAATTTCGACGGTCTGCAAAATGGCCCCGCGTCAGACAGCGACCCTATGTATGAAAAACCGCTCAGTGTGGATGTCGAGCTTTGGAAGTCCGTTGACAGCGGGAAGACATGGGGTTCGGCACCCTTCGCAAAAATGAAGTCAGGCAGCTCTGACGGCACCTATGGGTACTACGGAAACAGCGGAGGCACAGTCGGCCTTGAGACCGGCTCAGGGGTGATGTACCAGGTAAGGTTTGGGAAGCCCAACGACGGCGCCAACTGGGCGTACACCGAATACCGCACAGGGTATCCTGGCAGTGCAGGGATCGATTCGGATGCCTTGAGGGATACGGGTTTCACCGAAGCTATCACATTGATGGCGGGAGGGAACACGAATATTGACGCAGGCGAGTATAAGACGGCGGCTGTCAGGGGCCTTGTCTGGCGCGACGCGGACTTCGACGGCATCAGGCAATCAGGGGATGCCGGATATAAGGGCGTGAAAGTGAACCTCTCCTACACCGATTTGACTTCCGCTTCTGTCAGCCTTGATACGGCTACGGACGCCGACGGCAAGTACAGTTTTGAAAATCTGAAAGCGAGCCGCCCCGGTACAGGCTTCACTGTGACGTTTGACCGTTCGCCGCTCACAAGCGGGACAGAGATGTATAAATGGGCGCCGCCGAATGCAGGAAGCGACGCCAGCGTCAATTCCGACGCCGTCTATGCCGCAGATGCCAAGGCGGATTTGACCGCTGCCTATACGTCCGCTGACGACCCGGACACCGCAGACGTTGACGAACGCGAGATCAAGTATGCCAGGGCGGCGGAAAATATTGACGCCGGTATCACCCCGTACCTGCACGTGAAAGGCTTCACATGGCACGACGACGATTTGAACGGGGCCATGAACGGCGAGGAAGAGGTTTTCCCGGATATTGCCACCAGGCTTTATATGGACGGAAAGCAGGTCGGCGAGACCGTGACCGGGGCTGACGGCAGCTATGAATTTGACGATATCCTCATTCTCGGCAGGGAGCACAGCGTCAGCTTTGACAACCCTGACTATGAGACCTGG
Organism: Eubacteriales Family XIII. Incertae Sedis bacterium; assembly: GCA_031266515.1. Lineage (GTDB taxonomy): Bacteria > Bacillota > Clostridia > Peptostreptococcales > Anaerovoracaceae > JAISAW01. The sequence continues at coordinate 10,686 of JAISAW010000057.1, read as the reverse complement.
CGCTTCACCGTGCCGGGTGTGCACCATACGGCCACAGACCTCAAAGGTGCTGTCGCCGGCAACATAAACTACTTCAAAGAAGCGCACACTAAGGGTGCCGTGCTGACTGGGCATTCAGACAGCATTTGGAACGCCGGCTTGAACAGGATACCTTCGTACAAGGTCACCTACAGGCCGAATGGCGGTACCGGCCCGTGGGGCCCGGGCGACTACTCCATCACTGTGAAAGCCGGCAGCCTGGTACCGGACCAGTCCGTGAATAGGGACGGGTATACCTTCCTCGGCTGGTACTCGACTGACTATTTGAAGAAAAACTGGCATTTTGTGAGCGACCTCATGCCCGAGCGGGACATAGTGCTTGACGCTTCATGGCAAATGATCCCGGTCGAAAAGCCGCCTGCACCTCGCAGGCCTGTGAACCCGGGCCAGTTGAGGAACCCGCCCGTGAACCAGGATCAGCCTGGCGACCCTGTAAGCGTACCGGTGAAGAAAACCGCGAAGCCAAAACCCGGAAATGCGAAGAAGCCGGACACTTACGGCCTTGGCTCACAGGGTACACCGGGCGGCCGCGGCGTCTATGACTGGAGCCTGCTGTCACTGCTGATGTCCGTGACAGCCGTGCTTATCGGTATACTGGCCATCATAGGGTACATATTGAAAAACAGGTGGAAGCGTTACTATTCGGAGGAGGAACAGGGTGATGAAGGCTTGCCTGCACAGACAGATGGCGAGGAGCCGGGAGCGGTGGAAGGCTACTACAAACGCAGCCTCATATTGCGCATACTGGTCTGTTTCTTCGGGGTACTGACGCCCATCATATTCATCCTTCTCGATGATATGACGCTGCCTATGGTATGGGTCAACCTCTGGACGCCTTGCGTAGCACTGAGCTTCGTCTTGCAACTGGTATTCCTGGCCGTTTACAGGTTCAGAAAGATCAAGAAGGAAGAGGATGTAGAAAAGGAAGATTCTGATGAGTGATAAGGGATAAGGCGCAGTGACGCGCAGCAAATGATCGCGGCCTGGCGACGATGAAAAAGCAGGGGCTGTCTCGGAAGAGGCAGCCTCTTTGCAGCTTGGCTCTGAAGTTGTGCGTGGGTGGTGCCGCAAGTCTGCTTATACGTGCTATAATCGCTGGTACAGAATATCTGTGGATACGAGGAGGTAAGTATGTCCAGAATTAAGCTTGGGAAAACTGGTCTTGTAGTTGAGCAACACGGTTTTGGTGCGCTGCCCATACAGCGGATCCCTGAAAAGGACGCGGTGTATCTGCTCAGGAAAGCCTGGGATGGCGGTATGGATTTTTTTGATACCGCCAGATTTTATACCAACAGCGAGGAATGCGTAGGGCTGGCGCTTGCGGATGTGCGCGACAAGGTCGTCATCGCGACCAAGACGATGGCCCTCGCTGCCGATGATTTTTGGGAGCAGCTGCATTTCAGCCTTGGGCAGATGAAGACCGACTACGTGGATATATACCAGTTTCACAATCCGCCGTTTTGCCCGAAGCCCGGAGGCGAAGACGGTCTCTATGACGCCGCGCTCAAGGCAAAAGAGGAGGGTAAGATCCGCTTCATCGGCATCACAAACCATAGGCTGTCAGTGGCAAACGAAGCGATTGACTCAGGCCTTTACGCCAGCCTGCAGTTCCCGTTCAGCTACCTGGCAGGCGAACAGGATATCAAACTGCCGGAGCGCTGCAAGGAGAAGGGCATGGCGCTCATAGCCATGAAAGCCCTGGCCGGCGGGCTGATTACCGATTCCGCCGCCGCGAGCGCATGGCTGACACAGTACGACAATGTGGAAGCGATCTGGGGCATCCAAAAAGAAAAAGAGCTGGACGAATTTCTTGCCCATATGAAAAACCCGCCGGAGCTGACAGCGGAAAGGCAGGCGGTCATCGACGCCGACAGGGCTGAGATAAGCGGGGAGTTTTGCAGAGCCTGCGGATATTGCCTGCCATGTCCTGTCGATATCGATATCCCGCTTTGCGCAAGGGCGTCAGTGCTCCTGAGAAGGGCACCCTTGGACATGGTGCTGGGCGAGGAAGGGCAGGCGAAGATGCGCAAGGTCGCGGACTGCATCGAGTGCGGCACCTGCTCGTCAAGGTGCCCCTACGGGCTGGATACGCCGAACCTCCTGAAGAAAAACTATCAGGATTTCCTGGAAGTGCTGGACGGGAAGGACTTGTAAAACGGCGCTATGGATTTGTGGCAGGGGCGGGCTCGGACTTGAGGGTGAGGATGCGGTCGCTCACATGCATCAGCAGCGGCAGGTCGTGTGAGATGAGCACCAGGGTCAGCCCGGCCTCTTCCTTCAGCCGCTGCAGCAGGTGCACGATTTTGTTTCTGACGGTGACGTCAAGCGACGACACGGGTTCGTCTGCTATGAGCAGCTTCGGGGAAATGCTCACTGCCCTCGCGATCGCTATGCGCTGACGCTCCCCGCCGGATATTTCGTGGGGATACCTGTCGAGCAGTTCGGGAGGCAGCTCGACGCGTGCCAGGAGTTCGCGCAGCAATGCATCTTCCGGCGGGCTTCCGTCACGGATCCTTATTGCTTCCGCTACCACATCCCGGACTTTCATACGCGGGTTGAGGGCGGAGCGGCTGTCTTGGAATATCATCTGCACAGATTCGCGCCTTGCCAGCGTTTCGCTGTAGACTATCTCGCCTGTGCCCGGTCTTTCGATCTTGCACAGAAGGCGGGCAAGAGTGGATTTGCCTATGCCTGAGCGCCCGGAGAGCCCGAGGGTTTCACCGTCAAAGATATCGAAACTGACATCCCTCAGCACAGTGTTGACCCGCCCCCTGCCCGTGCTGTATCGCTTTGAGACGCCCTTTACAGCGACAAGGGGTTCGGACGGCGGAGGCCCGTCGTTTTCGTACAGGCTCAGATCGTTTTCCCGACCAGCGATCTCGTAGCTGAAATGCCTGTGTGTACGGGCATGCCCGTGTTCGTGGCTTGCGAGGTGAGGGGCTCCTTCATTCTGCCCGTCGCCGTGTCCGCGTTCGTGGGTATGCGGTACGCCATCGTGGAAGTGTATTTTTCCGTGGGTGTGCGTCTGTCCGTCCGCGTGCTGCGCATAGCGGATCAACCGTTTCGTGTAATCCTGTTTCGGTGCCTCAAAGATTTCGCGAGGCGGACCTTCTTCGATGATAAGGCCGTCCTCTATTATGAGTATCCGGTCGGCGTAGGCGCGTACAAGCCCGAGATCGTGCGTTATGAACAGGATGGCGGCATCGGACTCTTTCCCGATCTTTTGGAGAAGCTCCATCACCGTGTGCGAGAGCTCTGCATCGAGCGAAGTCGTCGGCTCGTCAGCGAATATGATGTCAGGCTCCATGGCAAGCGCGATGGCGATGGCTACCCGCTGGCGCATACCTCCGGAAAACTGCGAAGGGAAGTCCTTCATCGTACGCTCCGGGTCTGGAATGCCCACCAGGTCGAGCAATTCACAGATGCGCTTCGACCTTTGCCCCTTGCTTCCTCGCTTTTCTTTCGGTATCGCCTCAGCTATTTGCTTGCCGATCCTGACAGCGGGATCGAGTGAAGCCATAGGGTCCTGAAGCACAATCGACATGGAAGCATCCCCTGAGGTGTCTATCTTGCCGCCGAGCACGACGGCGTCTTTTTCGAGGAGCCCGAAGACAGTGCGGCACAGCAGTGTCTTCCCGCTGCCCGACTCGCCCACAAGCGCGAGCATTTCTCCCGCGTCAATGCTGAAAGAGATGCCGCGCAGGGCCTCCTGCATGTCGCCTGCCCGCGCGCCGCTTTGTATCCGCTGCCCGCTCCCGGCAGGCGGCGCGGCAAAAGCGACGCGGAGGCCTGTTATGGAAAGAATGTGGTTTAGTTCAGTTCCCATTCGTAAACATTCCAAAAGATACCGACGCCGTGATGCCCGAGGGAAGTGTCTTCGGTAATCCCGCTGAGCCCCGCCCCGGCGACATAGATAGCGTCGATGTAAGCGATAAAGGTGTAGGCAGGGTCTTTCACAAAGGCTTCCTGGAATTCATTGTAAAGCTCTCTGCGCCTGTCCGTGTCTTCAGTTGAGCGCGCTTCAGTCAGGATACGATCAACATCCTGGTTTGAATACGAGCTGTAGTTCGCGCCCTTGGCCGTGCCGAATACTTTGTATGTGTGGTCGTCAGGGTCGAATGGGCTGCCCCAGCCGATAAGAAACGTGGATTGGTTTTCCCAATCGGTTTTTTCATTGATCGCCACGACAGCATTCACGCCCACGTCCTGAAGGTTTTGGGCCGCGATGTTTGCCATATCGACGCGCACCTGGTCCGACGGCCTGACACTGATCTCAAATCCGAGCTGCTCGCCGCCTTTCGCGTAGTAGCCGTCCTCGCCGACAGTCCAGCCGAGGGCTTCAATGGCGGCTTTCGCCTTGTCTGCATCGTAATCGTATTTCTCTATACCCTCGTTTACGTAAGCGCCTTTTTGCAGCGGCGACCAGGCGGGCTGCCCCTGTCCGAGCAGTACGCTGGAAACCACGGCGTCGCGGTCAATGGCGTAGCTCAGCGCAGCCGGCAGTCCGGGGTTGCCTCTCCAAAACGGATTATTGAAGTTGTACATGATCCCGCGGTAGTCCGCCGTATCCATATCATAGACTTTGAATGCCTCGTCGTCTTTGAACTCCTCGGCGTCCTTCGGCGTCACCTGTGCCAGGTCCAGCTCTCCGGTCTTGAGCTGCAGCGCGCGCTGGTCGTCCGCTTCCACGATTTTGAAAATGATTTTTTCGATCTTCGGCGCTCCGAGGTAAAAGCCGTCGAATTTTTCCATTGTGATGCTCTGCCCCATGTCCCACTCGGCGAGTTTGTACGGGCCTGCGCCAACGGGGTTTTGGTTGTATGCGGACTCTGCGACGTTCTCCCCTTCAAGGAGATGTTTTGGCAGAATCCCAATGGCCAGATAGTCGGGCATCGCCACGCTTGGGGCGGAGAGCTTTATGGCGACGTCCAAATCGCCTTCTGCTGTGACGGATTCGATCTCCTCGTAGTTGGATATGATCTCCGAGCCGTTGCCCTCATCCATGATGGTCTCAAGGGTGAATACGACGTCCTCGGCCGTGAGCGGCTCGCCGTCGTGGAAGGTGAGGCCTTCGCGAAGTCTGAAATCGTATGTCAGGCTTGCTTCATCCCAGGCCCAGGACTCGGCGAGCCCTGGGACCACTTCATTTTTTTCGTTATGCGCCGTCAGGCCCGCGAAGATCAGGGAGTTGATTTCGCCGTGTTCGTAGAGCGCCGGGTTGATCGATGTGTAGTCGCCGCTGCCGTAGACAAGGGCATCGCTTGCGGGAGCTTCCCCTGAGCTTGTATTGCTGCAAGCGCTGAGAGCCAGTGTCAATGCGGCCAGCGCTACGGCGAATACTGTAAGTTTTGATTTGCTTTTCTTTTTCATGTTTCCTCCATTTCTTTTTATAAGTGTTTAGTTGGTGGAACAATAACATTTGCCACCGGCTTCAAACTTTTGCTTTCGTGTACCATTTTTTTCCTCTGTCCCTGTGCTCGCCCAATCCGGCACCGCAGGTTTTGAAAAACATATTTCTTATCCTCACTTCATCAGTCGCTTCGATAACCGGATGTTGACCGATAGCATTTCTCATATAGCGGAATGCGCCGCTTTCACAATCGGGCCTGGGGCATATCGTTTTTCCTCCTGTAGTATTCGCCAAGATTCGTGATGCACACGAGCGTGGTGACCAGAAAAAACCCGGGGATGATGATGATCCACCAACTGCCGGTGAGCAGCGCCTTCTCCGACAGGGCCATGAGGCTCCCCCAGGAGACGACGTTTGTCGGCAGCCCAATCCCGAGAAAACTCAAAGTGGCTTCGGTCGCGATCGCCTGCCCGATGTTGTAGACGACCATGAACATGATGGCCGGTATGAAATTCGGCAGGAGATGCCTGAAGAGTATGTAAAAAAATCCGCCGCCCATCTGCTTTGCGGAGAGGACGTACTCGGAGCGCCTGACGCGCATCACCTCGCTGCGCACCATCTTTGAGATGTTCATCCATGACGTCAGCCCGATGACGACTGCGATCGAGGTCGCCGTGGGGGTCCCGAGGACAGCCTGGATCGAGATCACGTAGAGGATTGACGGGATGCTGAGCAGCACTTCGACAAAGCGCATCATGAGAGAGTCTGCGAAATCGCCCGCAAGCCCGCTTATCGTCCCGTACACGATGGCTATCAGGGCCGTTATCACAGTGGCGGACACGCCGATGTATATGGAAACGCGCCCCCCGTGCCAGATCATGCTGAAGATATCCCGCCCGAGGGTGTCTGTGCCGAAAAGCCAGTCGCCGCCCGGTGGAAGATCGAGGGCGTCAAACACCATATGGGTGGGGTTCCCTCCGTTCCAAATCGGCGAGGTGAGGCACATGACCGCGATGATCCCGAGAAGGGCTGCGGAAACTTTTGGAAACCGATGGCCGGGATCAGGGCTTGTGGAAAATCGCAGGTTATTGTTTGACAAGCCCTTACTTCTCATAGACTGTTTCCTCGTGCCGCATGGCGGGATCGACAGCTGCGCTGATTTCCTGCCCGATGATACCCGAAGCTATGATGACAAAGCCGGTGAGCAAAGTGATGACGGACAGCATGTTGTAGTCTTTGTACCGGGCGCTTTCAAACGCCAGCGTGCCGAGGCCCGGATAGCCGAACACCAGTTCGATGATGTAAGTCCCGGTGATGATGTGCGGCACGGATATCGCCATAATGGTGATGAGTGAGGGCAGGATATTTTTCAGGCAGTGGGCATACAGTATCTTACGCCGCGAAAGCTTTTTGACGCACAGCAGGGTGACGTAGTCCTTGTGAAGCTCATCGACGACCTTGTTGCGGACCATATAGGCGTAGTACCAGAGGTGCGACAGCGTCATGACGAAAACAGGCAGTATCAGATGCCAGGCGCGGTCGAGCGCATTGTCCCTCATGCCTATCGTATAGGCACCGCTCGATGGAAGCAGCCTCAGGTTCACTGCAAATATAAGTATGCATATCAACGCGACGAAAAATGTCGGGACCAGGCTCGTGACCGTCCCTGTCCTGACTATCACTGAGTCGATCCGGCTGCCTTCCTTTCCCGCGCAATAGACGCCGAGCAGGGTGGCACCGAGGAAGGTCAGCACATACGAGATCCCGCCGAGCAGCAGGGTGTTGAACCAGAGCTTCGATATGACCGAGGCCACGGGCTGCTTGTATATATAGGAAATCCCGAAATCGCCGTGAAATGCGCCGGACAGCCATGAGAAGTATTGGGTGACGATGGGGCGGTCGAGCGCAAGCCGTTCGATAGCTGCCTCTTTCTGTACCGTCGACATATGCTCGACGCTGTCCCCGTAGTAAGCCGTGAGCGGATCGCCGGGCGACAGGCGTGCCAATACAAAGACGATAACCGACAGGACGGCCATGAAAACGATAAATTGAAGTATCCTCTTGACAGTGTATCTCATACCGAATCTCGCCCAAAAAAATAACCACTGGTTTCGCATTTCGCACTTCGCATAAAACCTTCGTGGTTTGACTGGGCCTTCCTGACCCGGTATCATCGCCCCGGCGCAATGTTCAGCTGCCGAAGCAATGGAATGTTACCATGCCCTGCAGGGTGTGTCAAATGAGGCGCGTCATTTCAGGATTTTCGTTTCGGGGTTTCGCGGAGTTTGGCGGCAAATACCACCTCGACGCCCGCGCCTGCGTACGCCTCAAGGCAGGACCGCTCATGCGGCCTCATGACGCTGCGCCTGTCGGTGATGATGCATGTCATTTCCTCGGGCTTCAATACGCGGAAATGCCCCACGTCGCCGATTTTGGTATGGTCAGCAAGCACGAACACCTGGGAGGAGTGGCGCACAAGCAGGCGCTTTGACTCCGGTTCCTCCGCAGTAAGGTCTGTCAACCCTTCGGGGAAGGAGAGCGCCTTTGACGACAAAAAGCACATATCGAGATAAAGCCCCAGGTCGGATGTCTGGGGGTTGTAGGGGCGCAGGGTCATGGAGCGTTTGCGCAGCCTGCCGCCCGGCATCACGATCTTCACGGTGGGCGAGGAGGACAGCTGCAGCGCCACCATCAGGCTTGTGGTCACCACGGTGATGTTCATATGCTGGATGTAGCTGCACATATGCAGTGTGGTGGTGCTGGGGTCCATGCCGATGATATTGCCCTCGCGCACGTATGAGGCGGCCCTTTTCGCTATTGCTTGTTTGCAGTCTTTCTGCTGCTTGAAACGCTCCTCTATGGTCAGATCAGTGTTTCGCAGAAGGGGCGAGAGCGCCTCCTTTTCATCAGCGGGGCTATTGCCCTGCCCGGCGGCGATTTTCACTCCACCGTACACGCGATCCACTTCGCCGTTGCGCTCAAGCTCTTCGATGTCGCGGTGTATAGTCATGTAAGAAACGTCGAACTGCTCGCTCAGACGTTTCAAATCCACATAATCTTCCTGCTTTAGAATCTCAAGGATCTCCTGCCGCCGCGCGTAGGGCAACTTTTTCAATAGTATCCATCTCCTTTATCCGCATATCTCCGGCGTATGTCTGAACAGTAATTTAAAAAGTCCACTTATTGACCGTACTCATTGTATGCAAAATCGTGCATGAAGGCAACCTGGTCGTCGCTCAGGGTGACCGGCTTGCCTATGGCGCGCGCCATCTGGTATATCTGTGCCGTCATCTCAAGCACGGTGGAGACCTTGAACGCCATCTCCATGTCCGCGCCCGCGCACACTGCGCCGTGGCTTGCCAGCAGGCAGGCATAGCCCGCTTCGCCCAGAGTCTCCACGCAGCCGATCGCGAGCTCCGGAGAGCCCGGCAGCGCGTACGGCGTGCAGCGCACCGGACCGCCGAGTATCTGCGCCGCCTCGTCAATGACAGGGGGGATATCTTCGCGCAGCACCGCAAATACCTGGGAGTACACCGGGTGCGTATGTATCACGGCATTTATATCGGGCCGCGCGCGGTAGATGCCGAGGTGCATATCGATCTCTATGGTGGGTTTTCGCGCGCCTTCGACTATAGCGCCGTCCAGCTTTGCCACCACTATATCGTCCTCGGTGAGGCCGTCGTAGTGCAGCCCGCTCGGCGTCAGGTATACGAGGCCGGCCTCGCTGTCACGGCAACTTATATTGCCCCATGTTTCCACCGTCAGGCCGGAATGCAGCATCTGCAGGCACGCGTCTAAAATCAATTTTTTCATCGGTTATATCTCCTTTATATTCCCTTTTACTTTATCAACATCTGATACCGTTCCAGCAGTCCCGACCTATCCTCCCGGGGTGTGAATGTCTGAGTCTGCTGCGAAGCCGCCGCGATCCGGCGCAAGTCCGCATAAGGCAGGCCGCACACGTGGGCCGCCTGCGCCAGTGCGTTGCCGACGCCGGTACTTTCCCCGTCACACGCGACGACGCCAAGGCCCGCGATATCGGCAGTCAGCTGCATCAACCTTTGGTTGCGTGCGCCGCCGCCGAGGACTATCACCTCTTTGACGTCCTCCCCGGTTGCGTCCGCGACATTGCCAAGGCCCATCGCAAAGCTGGCCCCAAGCGAGTATTGCGCCGCGGACATTATGGCGGCCCAGGTGGCCTCTCCGCCCGGTTCCCCGCCAAGCCCGCCGTTCCCGCTCAGCAGATCCCCTATGGCTTTGTCCATCCGCTCGGGATTGAACAGGCTCTCGTGGTTTACATCGAACAAAAGCGGCGGGCCGCCATAGCCTTCGGCGAGATCTGTCAGCGCGCCCCACGAGATGTTTTCACCGGTATCCGCGATGTAGTCCGCCCGCAGGCGCTGTATCAAAAACATGCCTATTGAGTTTTTCAGCAGCGTGATGTGCCCGAAGGCGCCGACCTCGTTGGTCAGCTCCGCACGCAGAGCCCTCTGCGTGATCAACGGCTCGTTGCAGTGCAGGCCTATCAGCGCCCAGGTGCCCGCGCTTATAAACGCGAAGGCCTCCCTCTCTGTGGGTGCCGCCAACACTGCACTGGCAGTGTCGTGTGAAGGGACGCACACCACGGGGATGTCGTACGCAGCGCCGATCTCCTCCCGGATCTGCGGCAGGATATTGCCGAGGCTGGCGCCGTGTGTCGCGACGGGGCAAAACAGGGAGCTGTCTATGCCCAAAGCCTCGCACTGCTCCGGGCTGAACTCCATGGTGCGGGTGTCGAGCAGCTGTGTGGTGCTGGCTTCGCTCACCTCGTTGAACATCCGGCCTGTGAACATGTAGCCCAGGATATCGGGGACCATCAGCAGTTTCCTGCCCCGCGAAAAGACTTCCGGCATCCTGCTCTGCATGCCCTTAAGCATGAAAACGGTGTTTATCTTGTCGGACAGTATCCCGGTGCGGTAGTACATTTCCTGCAGCTGCCCTTCGCTGAGCGCATCCATCTCTTCAGCGCCTATGGTGTTGCGGTAGGCAAGAGGCGGTGCTACCATAATACCTTTATCGTCAAACAGGGCAAAATCTATACCCCAGGTGCATACCCCTATCGAATGCACGCGCGGTGCTTTGGCCACCGCCATGCCGACACCCTTCTTCAGCAACCGGAAAATGCGTTCGATGTCCCAATAGTAGTACCCGCCTTTCAGGAACATATCGTTCGGCTCCTGCAGCAACAGTTCAGTCCGGATAGCGTGACCGTCAAAATGGCACAGCATCACCCGCACAGAGCTGTTGCCGCAATCGCA
>JAISAW010000055.1 GCA_031266515.1 Eubacteriales Family XIII. Incertae Sedis bacterium | reverse complement strand
TTGTTATTATCTATGGAAGGAGGCGGGTTTACACAACGGGGACGGTTCTTTTGCGTTCTTGGACAGTTCCTTGTATCCTTATTACCCCGGCAGCAAATAGCAGGAATAAAGTGCCGAGGATTTCAGCTAATATGCGCGGCGGTGAAACCGCGCATACAGCTGCGAGTCGAAGATGAGTCACATCCCAAGCAGCTGCGAGTCGAAGGCGAGTCACATCCCAAGCGGGGGGGGGGTATGTAAGGATTTCGCCAACAAAGCAGATTAGCGGAAAGACCGGCGCGACTTCCTGCTATTTGCTGCCGGGGTAATAATATTGCAAAAATCAGATTAGCTATTACGAGCCAGCATCGGGGTCTTGGATATCGAGAAGCTGGTATACCTCATATCCGGCATCGACGTCATATTCGAAGCTAAGTTTTGCAAATGCACTGTATGACTGGTTTTTTACATCGACATGGCTTACATTGCGGGTGACAACGATTATGGGTTTACCCGCAACATAGCCCTCAGGCCAAAAATTAAACCAAAACCCGTCAGAATTCAAGACCGTGGAGGTCTCCGAGCCTAACATCTGGATATACCAGGAGTTTGGTTTGGTTGAATCTATCACAGCCTCTTTGCCTATAAGGGCAGCGACCGCCTGTCTGGTGATAAGGCTGCCGGAGTCTCCTGTGGTATTGGTGTATAAATCGTTTATATTCCAACTCTTTGCATCTTTGATGCTGGTTGTCCCGCCATTATTCAAAAAAGCCTGTGACGCCGTTGATGAAAACTGGCCGTTTGCATAAGCATCGTCTATACAGGTACGCATGGCGATGTAGTAGTCGCGCGCCATCGCTATATATTGCCTGTCCTGCGCTTTGTCGATGTATCCGGTCAGCGCGGGTACGCCTATCGCCGCGAGGATCGCGATGATGACGATGACTACTATGACTTCGACGAGGGTAAAGCCGGCTCGCCCGGCGTAGCGTCGTTTGGCCCCGGCGTATCGCGGACATAAAAAAGACACGTCAGGCAATCCAGTGCCAGTAGTGTCGTCGCTATCGCTATCACTATCTCTCTTTGGAAGGCTTTCCGAACCTGATTTTATAGAATTACCCCCCCCCATTTTGTGGGTTTTACTGTTTCAAATGCTTGCATTGATTTCTTCCCCTTCCCTATTATTCCGCGCATACGACTGATATACGCCAATCTATCCGTTACTTGCCCCGCCTGACACGACCCGAAAGATCAACCGTTTTCATCTGCTCAGCCTCGCCACCAAGCGTTACTGAATCCATACCCAGTTTAGCACAGTTTAGCACAAAACAAACAGGTTATCATATATCGGTGATCCCGCCAGGGCCTTCCACCTGCTGTTTCTCTCTGCGGGCTTCCTCGATCTGTGGCAGGTATCTGTCGATATCCCAAAACAGGATGATGGCGATACATGCTATACACAGGAAGAACGGCACTCCCGCACCGATCATGATTTCGGCGTCGAGTGTAGCCTGGGCCTGCACCGCCAGGCCAGCGTCATAGCGGCCGAAAGCCAGCAGCCAGCCCAGGGTGGCTGACCCAAGCCCTGTGCCAACCTTCGAACCAAAACTGGTGGCGCCCGAGACCAGGCCCTCCGTCCTGATACCATCCTTCCAGTCCATATAGTCTACTATGTCGCCCGGCAGGGTGTAGGCGGCAGTGAGCAGCGGGACGATCCCCAGTGCACGAAAACCCGTGCAGGCCAGTACCACGGCGAGGCTGTAGGGGACGAAAAATTGTACGGCGCAGGCGGCGGCGCTAAGTATCATGCCGGACAGGATGGCGTTCCGTTTGCCCATTTTTCTGAAAAACAGCGGCATCAGCGGAGTTCCAAGCAACATGGGAAGCATGGTGAGCGCGGACATCAAGCCGAAGTAACCGGCATTTCCGAGCACGTCCCTCGCATAATAGATATATCCGCCCATACTGCCGCTGAATGCGGCGCCGACGGTATTCAATGCTGCGGCAAGGTAGAAATATTTTGTGTGCAACAGAGCACGTATCGACGGGCCCAGCGGCCGCCTCCTGCCGCCCTCTTTTGCAGCTGGCAAGGGAACTTTTTCTTTTACGCCGAAGAAGCAGCCCATCAGGCAGATGAACGCCAGCCCGGCATATATTGCCGACAGGATGCTCCATGAACGCTGCTTTCGCTGGCCGCCAAACAGCTCCAGCAGATAAGGGGTGGCATAGGCCAGCACAAGCGCAAGCGCTGTGACCATGAGCACCCGCACCGTAGTGACCACCGCCCGGTCATGCTGGGTAAGCGAAAACCGTGCCAGTGTGGCATGATAGGCTAAGTTCACTGCCGTGTAGCAAAACACAGACATGAAGACATAGGTTAGGAAAATATAGGCGTTCTTGCCCGATTCGGAAAACCCCGTCGGCACGTTGAACAGAAGCAGCAGCGAAACGGCAAAAGGCACACTGCCAAACAATATCCACGGCCTTGCTTTCCCCCACCTTGTGCGGGTCTTTTCTATCACGACGCCCATCAGTATATCGCTGGCACCGTCCAATATGCGCGCCACGAGCATCATCGTGCCCACATAGGCGGCAGCGGCTTTCACGCTGTCGGTATAGTACAGCACCAGGAATGAGGAGGTGAAAGTCCAGATGAAATTGCTCCCCACGTCTCCAAGACCGTAAAGCAACATCTCCTTTACGGTTGAAGCGCCCTCCCGCCTTGATTTCTTTCGAGTCATGATCCGCCCCTTTGCCATTACAATTTCCCTCTTTATCACACGGGTATGCATCTGATTTTCTTGAAGAGTGGGAGCGGGATAGTCACCTATTCACAGCCTTGTTCAGAGCGTCCACCAGATGATCCACCACTTCCATCGGCGTCTGGGCACTCAGCATCTTCAACGACTTCAGCGTCATATCGGAAAACCGGTCCAATATCACATCGGTGAGCACAGCGGGGTCCTGCCCGTCCTGATTCATGAAACTGGTAGCTACAAAGCCTTCAAGCAATTTGTGCATCACCTCGCGGCCCGCCGGGTGGCGGATTACCGACCCTATGCTGCTGTTGCGGTCGAATCGGGGCATTTCGGGAGTGCGGTTGCTTACCGTCAAAACAGCAACGGCGCGGATATCCCGGGAGGAAGCTGCGGCGCGTATCTCATATCCCCCTGCCTCCACCACCCATGAAGCTTTCTCAGGGTCGTACCAGGAGAAAGCCCTCGGCGGCAGATGTACGCTGACCTGCTTCGTCTCTCCCGGCTTCAAAAACACTTTTGCGAAGCCTTTCAATTCCGCAACCGGGCGAAAGATAGCGGTGCCTTGTTTTGCCACATAAAACTGCACCACCTCGGCACCCGCCATTTCACCGGTGTTGGCCACATCCAAAGCCACTTCCAGTGTTTCATCGTCAAAGATGGCGTCGCTTCCGAGGCGCAGTCCTGAGTAGGCGAAAGTGGTATAGCTGAGTCCGTGCCCAAAGGGGAACAACGGCTGGATTTCTTTGGCGTCGTAGTAGCGGTAGCCCACCAGTATTCCTTCCCGGTAAATTGTGGTCTCAAGATCCGGTGCCAATGCAGGAAAATCCGCAGGGGTATCGCTGAGGGATTTCGGGAAAGTCTCGGCGAGTTTGCCGCTGGGATTCACTTCGCCGAACAGGACGCGAGACACAGCGCGACCGAAGCCCTGCCCGCACACATAGCTCTCTACCACGGCAGCGACATCGCCCAGCCATGGCATCTCGACAGGGGCGCCGTTGTTCAGGACAACGACGGTGTTCGGCTGTACGGCAGCCACGGCTTCGATAAGGGCGGTCTGCCCCTCGGGTATACGCAGGTGTTTGCGGTCGCCGCCTTCGGATTCGTAGCTTTCCGGCAGCCCGGCAAACACCACGGCACAGTCGGCCTTTTTTGCGGCGGATACCGCTTCGGCGATGCGCTGTCCGTCAGGGTATTCACATGGGCATTCAGGGACCACCAGTTGGAACATGATGTCATTTCTTTCCGTCACATAGCCCTCGGCGTACAGCACCTTAGCATCCCCGGCCCGTCCCCTCATCTCTTCAAGGGGGATATCCACCTGCTCCACTGCCACATTGGAGCTGCCGCCGCCCTGATAGCGTGGCGTCTCCGCCATGCCTCCGATCACAGCGATGATTCCCTGTTTTTTCAAGGGCAGCGTATTGCGGTCATTTTTCAGCAGCACGATGCACTCCTCGGCGGCTTTGACGGCGGCGGCGTGCTGAGACTGTCTGTCCACATTGACATCCCTTTTTGCTTTTGTCGCTTTGTCGATAAAACGCAGCATCCGCTCTACAGCCACATCCAGCACTTCTTCCTGCAGGCGACCTTCCCGCACAGCCGCCACGATACGCCTGTCGCCATAGCCGCCGCTGGTGGGCATCTCCAGTTCAAGCCCGGCGGCCAAGGCGTCCTCACGAATGTTCACAGCACCCCAGTCAGACATGGCTATACCGTCAAAGCCCCATTCATCCCGAAGGATATCTGTCAGTAAGCGCCTGCTTTCGGTGCAGTAGGCTCCATTCAGGCGATTGTATGCAGCCATGACAGCCCAGGGATGGGCCTCCTTCACCACGATTTCAAAACCTGTCAGATATATCTCGCGCAGTGCCCGTTCGTCGATCTCTGCGTCGATGTGCATACGCAGGAATTCCTGGTTATTGGCAGCAAAATGCTTCATGCAAGCACCTGTCCCCTGACTTTGCAGGCCCTGCACATAAGCTGCGGCCATGGTTCCGCTTTGGAACGGATCTTCGGAATAGTACTCGAAGTTTCGCCCGCAGAGCGGTGAGCGCTTGATGTTCATCGCGGGACCGAGCAGTACAGAGACGTCAGCCGCAAGGCATTCGCGGGAAAGGGCTTCGCCGACACAGCGCGCCACGTCAGGATTCCAGCTGCTGGCAAGGGCCACATCGGAAGGGAAGCATGTGCCGGGATGGCGGCCCAGCGTGTCTTCTCCCATCTGCTTGCGCAGGCCGTGGGGGCCATCCTCCACATCCACTGAAGGGATGTCCAAACGTGGGATGGGTTTGGTGAAATGATCGTTCAACCCTGAGCACAGCATCGCCTTTTCCTCCAGTGTCATTTTTTTCATAGTGGCGTTGATATCCATGTGAAGCCTCCTTACGCTTTTGGCCGTTTATCCGTTTTTGGATTGTTCATTCCAGTTTATAGATATAAAATACTCGCGGCTTTGCGATATGTCAACACTGTTTCGCTATATTTTCAGTAAAATCGGCAAAATCAGCATTATTCCAGCTTGATTTTTACTGCTACTCATTCGATAATAAGAATGGACAATCCAAAAATGAGGGAGTGAGGTATATAATGAGCAAACGGGACGACATACTGCGGGCGACGCTGCACATAGTGGCCAGGGAGGGGATCCAGTCCCTCACGCTGTCAAAAATTCAGAAAGAGGCAGGGGTAGGATCCGGTACCCTTTACAACTATTTTTTCAGCAAAGAGGAATTGCTGGTAGTGCTGTACAAGGATACGATGGATCGTATGAACAGCTATCTGCTGGACGGCCTTGACACCGGTTGTGAGGTTCGCGTTGTTTTCGATACTTTTGTATCGCGGCTATTGGATTACAGCATCAGGTACTACGATGAGTTCAATTTTACCGAGCAATATTCCTTTTTCATGAGGGATGGGCAGCACACCGATGAAGCGATGCGGATCGGCGCTTTCTTTGATGTCGCCATCGAGCTCTTCCGCAGAGGGCAGGCGCAGCGCATCATCAAGGATCTGAGTGCCACCCTCCTCTCTCGCGTGGTCAGCGGCATCATCATTGCCGTCGCAAAAAGTTGCTATCTGAAAGACCTCCATCTTGGCAAGGCGGACAGGAAAGCAGTGGTAGACACATGCTGGGACGCCGTCAAAGCGTGAGGCGGAAAGCCGCCAAAACGTGAGACGTCGGGACAAGGTGTCAGCTCCCCCTGCGAAAGCTCGCTTCTATGTTTTTATGCCACTCCGCTTTCCAGTATGCTGAATGATTTTCGTTCACAGTCTATTTCGGCAACAGCGCCAAATGGGATACAGAATTTCGGCTCGCAGTGGCCAAAACTCAGATTGTAAAGGACAGGTAGCTCGCTGCGCCCAAACTCTGCCAAGGCTTTCACAATCATCGGCTTGTATTCGTCGTAGTATTTGTTGTTGTAAGGCTTCCCAAATACGATGCCGTTCACCCGTTTCAAAACCCCCATAGCCCCCAAGGCGCGGAGGATATGAAGCAAATTGCCCGGCGGCATCATTTCTTCACTTGTCTCAAAGAACAGGATTGCGCCGTCAAAATCCTCGATGGCCGGGAACAATTCCGTGCCGCGAAGCCAATCAATCACATCAATACAGCCACCTGTCAACTGCCCCGTTGCTTTTCCGCTCCCTTGGATCAGTTCGAGAGGCGTATTGGATTCGAATGCCCGAGGTATATTTTTGTTTTCAACCACCCACTCCAGGAACTGGGAAGTCCAAACGGAAGCCGACGGTATTTCCCCTGCAGACTCGACAGAGAACAACATCTTCTTTGTCCAGTCAACCGTATATTGCGGCATTTGGACGTTTTCAGCGAAGTCCGACAGTATTGCCGGCCCGTAAATGCTCGACAGCCCGGCTTTGTAGCACATAAAGTGGTTTACCGTGGTATCGGAGTACCCCATAAGGATTTTGGGGTTGTTTCGGATTACGTCAAAGTCTATGTATGGCAACAGGCGGATAGTATCATCGCCTCCGATACAGGAAAAAACCGCCTTGATAGACGGGTCGGCAAAGGCCGCCATCAAGTCGGCGGCGCGTGCTTCAGGGTGGTCATAGACAAAACCCGGGCTTGCAAGCGTGTGCGGCATCTCTGCCACTTCAAGCCCGAACAGCCTCTCCAAACGCTCCTTGCCCTGGGCATATCGCCAGTTGATTGTTTCGTCGCCGGCACCGCCCCATGACAATGAGACTGTGGCAACCTTGTCGCCGGGGCTCAGTTTCGCAGGTTTTATCAGTTTTTTCATACGCAGGCTCCTCGCACACTGAATTTTTCATAGCATATCATATATAGTAGCACAGTAAAGGCCGGAGAATCTACGGAGACGTCAGACAGCTTATTACGTGCTTTGTAACTATTTCTAATCATCATCGGCTATTAAGGTAGAAGTCTATGCCTTTACTATCCGGCGCTCACCCTCCGATAAGCCGCTTGTATGAACCCTCCAAATACATCATGGCTGAAAGTGAAGCCGTGGCTTAAATAAAAATCAAGGGCGGCAGTGTTGCCGTTTGAGATGAAGACGAAAATCAGCTCGATATCGCGGAGGCTTTGGAGCCATTCCATTGCTGCTTCAAACAGTTTCGAGCCCAGCCTCATGTGCCGGTATTGCCCGCGCAGATACAGGTTGCTCAGGACTCCAATTTTCCGGGGTGTTTTGACCCAATCAGGATAGAACCCGGTATTGTTTTCGCCCTGCGGCGCCCAGCCGGGATAAGCATTTTTATCTTCCGCTGTGACATAGTCCAATGTCGAAAAAACATAGCCAACAGGCGTGTTGCCATCCCGGGCTATGACGATTTGGCTGTCAAGCGCTTTTTCGCAGCTGCTTTTCATGCGTGTGTCAAAATTCATATCGTCGAATTTTTCAGGATGAATAATGGCTTTTGACTGCTGGAATTCCATCAATTCATTACAGAGGCCGCGGCATATTTCGATGTTTTCGTCTTTGATGGTTTCAAAAGTGATGTTTTTCATAACAATCTCCGAGTTCATTATGGTTTTAGAGGTTCCCTTTACTATTATTTTCAAACGCCTGCGGCCAGCCTCTCAGAAAGTGCCAAAGAAGCCAGCCGCATTTTTTCACACTGTGCTGCACGTGCGGTAGCGTGGATTACATAAGCCTCTTGCCGTTGTCCGGGCCGGGCGTGAGCACGTAGATTTCCTGTGGCGCTATGACCAACGCGCCTTTTACAGATAAGCCCAGCGCGGCTGCGGCTGCATTCCCTTCATCGAGGAGGGATGTGTCCGTCGAGTGGCGCGCAATCCCTTTGATCTGGTAGCCTTCCATTGTGCTGTCGCTGAAAACGGTAACGGAAACATTGCTGTTCCTGTTAAGGTTTTCCAGCGTTTTGGACATGAATACATCGAAGATTATAAGCTCGTCGCCTTTTACCGAAGTGAAGAAAACAGGTATGGCATTTGGCTTTTCATCACAGGTCGAAAGCACCCATACTTTGGTTTCCTGCAATAGCCTTTTTACTTCTTCGCTGTGTTGGTTTTCCATCGCTATTTCTCCTTTTCCCTTTTCCTGTACGCTTGTTGCCGGCCTCAAAAATGATTGTGCATTACAGCCGTTAGTGTTAGGATATTCACATTGTAAAATAAAAACAAGCAGGCACTATATTGTAATGTTGCTTACCAAAAAGAAAATAATGTGTACTTTCAAGCACTGGGCGATGAGGAAGATTTCATATGAATAAAGCAAAAAATAAAAGATGCCCGATAGAATACACCCTTTCGCTCATAAGCGGGAAGTGGAAGATCCTGATCTTGAAAGAGCTTTCGCAGGGGGCGCTGCGCTACGGCGTGATCGGGAAGCGCATACCGGAGATCAGCCCCAAAGTCCTCATTTCACATTTGAGGGAAATGGAGGAGGACGGATTGATCGTCAGGGAAGTGTTCCCCGAAGTCCCTCCCCGGGTGGAGTACTCG
>JAISAW010000133.1 GCA_031266515.1 Eubacteriales Family XIII. Incertae Sedis bacterium | reverse complement strand
TCCCGGGCATTCTTTTTCAGTTCCAGTATTTCGAGATAGCCGATCACGTATTTCGCGTAGCAGAGTGGCTCGGCGACGACCGCATCATAAATTTCATTTGCCGACTCTTCGCCACCGACTCCGAGCTGTGAAAAATACTCACGCACATCTTCCCGGCCCCAGCCACGGGCGTTGACGGCGATATCGATTTTCGCGCTTATACACAGCGAACCCGCCATATTGGCTGCAAGCAGTGCAGCGAGGTTGTCGTCCAGGCCCGCGAGCCTGTATGACATCTGCTCCACATAGATAGCCCAGCCTTCGACATATCCGTCGGTAGACAGCAGGCTTCTTATCGGTGCCCTGCCAAGCCTCCGGAAATACACAGTCTGGTACAGATGCCCCGGATACCCTTCGTGCGCAAGGGTTGGGAACATCATCCTATTCGTATCCTGCAAATAGCTGTTGTTCAGATATATGACATTGTGCGCGGTGTCGTCGATCGGCGGTATCAGGTAGAAGGCGGGGCTCACAAACCCCTCCAAAGACTCATCCACATATTTCAGTTCATAACCGTCTCCCGTAGCCGCAGGGAAATCCCCCGGGATGGCATTTTTCAGATAATCCAGTATCTCATTCGGTTCCGAAGCAGGGTAAGAGGGGTTTTCCGCCGCCGCCAGGAGTGGAGGATCCGATTGGTACACTGTTGCTATCGTGGCCATGGACTGGACGATCGCCCCGTCGACCATGTTTTCAAGCTCGTCCATGCCCCGTTGCGAACCGCTTGAGGCCTTTGTGAGATATTCGTAATACTCCTTGCCGCCCCTGATTGAGGAAAGCCCTCCTGTCCGGGGATTGTCGGCGTTGAGCTCAGCCAGGGAGTCCGCGAGCGACCGGTACGCAGGGACGACGCTCCCCAGCACCGCCGTTTTGTTCCTTGCCTTCAAGTCCGCCCTCTCTTCATCGGCAAGCCCTTCGAAGGCATCCACCTTTTCGTCGAAAACTTTGAGCAGGAGGTTTGCCTCCGGGTTTTCGATGAAGGCCTCGATCTGCTTGATCACATTCTCCGCCGATACCTTCGCCATGAAAGTCCCCTGGCCTTTTTTCTCGCGCTCAAAAGCGGCGATATCTTCGAAATAGCCCGGAAGCTCCGCTAGCAATTCGATGTAATAGCCAAAATCCTCTTTTTCATAAATATGGTATTCCGAAAGCAGGGTGGGGAGCTGCGCCTGTATGCCGCTCGTCGGGGACAGGGCATCGCCGTAGTACAGGAAGTCCTTTTCCGCCGAGCCTTCCGCCAGCAGCTCATGCACCACATCGTAAGTGAGCTGCTGTTCATAAGAGAGCCTATCGTAATCGAAAGCTTTCAGCTCCTTCAATCTCCCCTCACAATAGCCGGCCTCCGCTTCGAAGGCTTCAGTGCTGTAGCCGCCGAAGGTGGGCGCTGGTTTTTCAATGCCGTAGTTTTCGGGATGGGCGAGGATGTAGTTCAGCGAAATCGAATCGGCCGAGGCATAGTGCCTGAACAATTCATCCGCAAAAGCATCGAACGAAGGCCCTTCAGACGGCACTGGTTTTTCACTGACGCCGCAGCCAGTAAACGCAGACGCGAATATGACGGCTGCCAGAATGAGCGCAAAAACTCTGCTTTTCCCAAACATCAACATCTCCTATTATTACCCCGGCAACAAACAGCAAGAATAAAGTGCCGAGGATTTCAGCTGATATGCGCGGCGGCGAAACCGCGCATACTCGGCAGTATGTAAGGATTTCGCCAACAAAGCAGATTGGCGGAAAGGCCGGCGCGACTTCCTGCTATTTGCTGCCGGGGTAATAAATGAAACCCTGTCCATCATATCACGAATCGCCTTTTCCGGTTGTCGCGTGAAGCGCCGAGTGAAAACATATCTCTGGCGCTGCCCGAAAAAAAGCCAGTGGCGTATGGTAGAATTACAATAAACTGTCCCCCTTTGTACACAAGAACAGGAGCAACGAAGACGATAATGGGTAACGCGAAACTTAAAAAGGACGATACGCTGTTGGTTGTGATCGACTTTCAGGAGAAAATAATCCCCGCAATGCACGGCTCGGAAAAGGCGATAGATGCCGCAGTGAAGCTGTTAAAGGGGTTTGGGATCCTCGGCCTTCCGTACATTGCGACACAGCAGTACACAAAAGGCCTCGGAGAGACGCTTCAGAAAGTAAGGGAAGCCGCGGATGGTTTTACGTATATTGAAAAATCGGCTTTCAGCCTGCTCGCACAGCCAGAGGCCGCATCCGCCCTGAAAGAGGCGGGGAGGAAGAGCCTGGTGTTGATTGGCGCGGAAGCACATGTCTGCGTACTTCAGTCCGCGATCGATCTTGCGGAAAACGGGTATGACGTCCACGTCGCGGTGGACGGTATCGCGTCGCGTGAAAAATTCTCGAAAAAAACGGCGATCAAACAAATGCTTTTCGCCGGGATCATAGTCGAGACCGCTGAATCCGTATTGTTCAAACTGCTTGAAAACGATTCGAGGTCGGATACATTCAAGGCTATCTCAAAACTGGTGAAATAAATTTCTGTTGGAGAAAGCCAAAACAGGGACAGGCAGGGAAGGCACAGGGGACGGTCCCTTTTGTCTTCCAAACGGAATCGCCCCCCCCCCTTTATCTTGTCCGCTGCGCCCTGTATCAGTCGAGCATTATGTGCTCGCCTTTGTCAAGGATCATGACACCGTCGACCCAGACCGTGGGCTCCTTGATGATGCAGTCGTAGTGGATGTCAGACTGGCGTGTGCCGCCCATCGAGACATTCATGCCGAACGCTATGTGGATCGTGCCCCACACCTTTTCATCGACCAGCGGATGCCCTATGATCTTTGCGCCCGGATTCGTGCCTATGCCAAACTCGGCAATGCCGGTCGCCTCTCCATCCTTGTCCTTCAGGAAGTCACGAAGGTTTTTCGCCGTCTTCCCTCCTGAGATATCCGTGATACGGCCGTCAACAAGAGTCAGCGTCAGCTCGTCCTCCACAGGCCCAACGTAGGCGATACACCCGTCCACTACGATAGTGCCCGTACCCTTGTCTTCGATCGGCGCCAGGTATGCCTCGCCTGCGGGGAGGTTGCCGAGCGCACCGGTCTCCGTGAGGTCGCCCGTGTCGGCATGCCCGTCTCGCCCCGAGATATCGAGGGTGATGTCCGTACCTTTTTCCGTCACAACCCTCACACTGTCTGCGCCTGTGAGCAGCTCTGCGTATTTCTCACTGACTTTCTTGATGAACGGATAGTCGGCGTTCAGGTAATTCTCCGCGATTTCAGTCGTCATCATAGGCATGGACGCTATGCGCGCGCCCTTCTCCGTAGCGGCAATACGCGCGTTCACATGCGAATAGCTCATCGATGTGAGAAGAAATTCGACGTCCGCCGCCTCCATCGCCGCAGCGACCGGTGCGGGCGGCTCGCCTTTGTCCTGAGCGGGCGCTTCTACGAAAGTGGTCTCTATCCCGCACTCGCGCCCCGCTGCCGCAAACCCGCAGCCGAGGTCGAAAGTGTTTTCGTCCGCCACGATCAGGAGCTTTTCGTCCTGCTTTGTCCCGAGACAGTCGATGATGAGTTTTTTCGCTGCCTCCACTATATTGCGATTTACTGTCATGAGTTGCTACCCTCCTGTCCATTGGCCTGCCAGACAATAGCCTGCGGTTTTTCACCTGCCATCGCCTGGCCGGCCCTCCTGTTCAGGCCCGCGTCAGCGAAGCCTTTCCTCTACCTCTTCCACTGTCGTCTCGCCACGGCCGGCAAAAGCCGTCTTGCCAAACAGCTTGTACAAAACGAAATACAGTACACATGCGATAATGATCGCGTCGAGCGCCGGGCTGAAAAAGCTGAATTTGAAAGCCACGATGCCGCCAACCGCCCAGGATACAATACCACACCAATTGACGCCTTTGATAGGATGCCAGTTTGCCGGATTGCCTCTCCCGACGAACCAGTAGTCAGCCAGCACGACCCCTGCCACGGGAGGCACGAACGCGCCGAGGACGTTTATGAAAGCGGTGAGCGCGTCCGCCAGCCCGGCTATCGCTATGACTATGCCTATCGCCCCGCAGATCATCGTCACTATCGCACGCTTCGAATCCTTGAGGCTGAACACCTTCATTGCCGCCAAAGCCGCTGTATACGCATTTGAAGTATTCGTCGTCCATGTGGCAAGTATCAGGACGAGCATCCCGATGACGGGAGCGCCAAGATCTGCAAAGATCATCGATATATCGTAGTTCTGCGTCCCACGCGCCATCACGGAGCCCGCAAATATCATGATCACCGCCGCTGGTATGACTCCGCACAGCGTGGCAAGGACCGTCGCCGTCCTGTCTTTCGCATACCGTGTGAAGTCCGCATTGATAACCGTGCCGACGGCAAACAGCCCGATGATAAGCGAGATGGCACTCGCCATAGACATAGTAGATTCCGCCGGAGGCACATATGAAGATATCGCTTCCCAGCCGCCGAGCCGGATAGAATAAAAAATGCCATAGATGCACATGACGAGCAACGCAGGCACAGCGATGTAGTTCAATATCTTCATGAACTTGAATCCATAGACAGCCGTAAACAGCATGACGCAGCCCCAGATCACGCACGACAGCCAAAACGGGAAATTCGAAACGCCGACAAAGCCCATAAGTGCATTGAACGCCACTGCGCAAGTCGCCGTCTGTACACCGAACCATCCCATTTGCGCAACGAATACGATCAGGCTTGTCACAAAGGATGACCCGCGGTCCCCGAACGCCTTCGTCGCGCACATCGCGGAAGGAAGCCCAAGGTCAGTCCCCTGGATACCTCCGAAGACCATGATGGCCGCGCAGATCGTAAATCCGATCGCCGCAGCTATTACTATATTGCCGAGTGTCATCGCGCCGGCGAGCAGCCCGCCGACCATCAGCATGGGGATACAGATCATCGTGCCTATCCATATGAAAGCTACACTCGTCCAGCTCTGCCGCATTTCCGCAGGGATCTGGCTCAAGGCATTCTGCTCTATATTCTTCATTTTATTTGCATTGTTTTCCATCATCTATTTCTCCTGGTAACTGCATGGGCTCTGGCACCGCTGCCGGATATACAGGGCCCATGCATCTGTAATCAGCAAAATGGGTTTCGGATTAAGCGATAATATCCGCGTCGGAGACGTCCTCATATTTGATGATGTCCCCTTCATAGCCCACATTGCCGAAAAATTCCTTCCAAACAGTGTTGACGTTTTCATAGCCCGTGTGCCACCACACTTTGTCCACAGGGATAAGCCCTATGCACACTTTGGTCCCCACCAACACTTTGCCCGTGTCCGGATCGAAGAAATCCGCATTTGTCACAGGCAGGTTGCCTCCGCCTCCATCGACTTTGAATGCGCAGATGATATCGGGCGCAGTCATGATCGGGGACAGGGCTTTCGCGTTCTTGCCGCCGAGCACCACGAGGTTTTCGTTTTGGAAATCAAACCGGTAGTAATGGTCTCCCCCGTCGTTCTTGAACAGGATGAAGCCATTGTCAAAACCTGCCCCGGAGCCTGACTCTCCCGCTACTACGGTGTATCCGCTGACTCCCTTGCATTCCACTATGCCTTCCGCCGCGATGTTTTTGAAGACATCCTGTGCGGGGGAATTCCTGAGGATCTTCCCAATCCTGCGCGCGATTTCAATGGAGCCTATCGGAAGCCTCTCCGCGTCGAAATCCTCTTTTTTGAGCATCCATCCGCAAAGCCCCGCCATCTGGTAGCCGAGCTCGATCGTCACGTCGCGGCCGAGTTTTTCGGCTACGGCTGAGTTTTTGGGATCCTTGAGCTGGATTATGACCTTGTCATGCTCCTTCGTATCGGTGAAGCCGTCCGCCATCGCAAGCGGCGAAGTGTCATATCCGTTCATGCCAAAGAGCAGGGTCGACAGCGCGGGCACGGCCCTGGCGGCACCTTCGGTATTGATGAACGGGTACCCCTGGTCAAGCGAAATGAGCATGGGCACAAAGGTGTTGAACCCTCCCATCTCCACCGCCATCGAATAGCCGAGCACCCTGGGCGGATCGTAAAATTTCCCAGCCATGTCCTTGAGCAAGTCAAATGTATTCGTCGCGTAGATCGAAAAATCGGTCTCCTTGATGGCTGTAGGCGCGCCCATCCCTGCGGTGACCGCGGAATAAACGCCATCTTTCATTTCGGAAGGCTCGATCATTTCAAGGCTGACTGGCTTGCCCGGATGTGTTTCAATGTACTTTTCGAGCATATCTATCCCATTGTGGAGCGACCCGCCGCCGCCGCCGCCGAGCAGTGTGGCACCGTACAGCACATCGATGATATCCTCTTTTTTCAATACTTTCATAACCTTAATCTCCTCTCAAGCAAAAACAAGCGGAATTGGGAACATGGCTGTTTCCCATGTGTACCACGCATATTACTTTTGTGGTTTAAGATTGTCTTTGTTCATTTAGCCAAATTAAATAAGGCTTCCCTGTCGATAATGACATTTGAAAAAACATATAAGG
>JAISAW010000071.1 GCA_031266515.1 Eubacteriales Family XIII. Incertae Sedis bacterium | reverse complement strand
AGGCGTCCGGGACTCAAAGTATGGACGGCTGCATATTTATGGAAGGAGAGGTGAAGGCACTTGAAACTCGGGATCATAGGGCTTCCAAATGTAGGGAAAAGCACTCTTTTTAACGCCATTACGAGGGCCGGCGCTGAAGCCGCGAACTATCCGTTCTGCACCATTGAACCGAACGTGGGGGTCGTGGCCGTCCCGGACGAAAGGCTGAAAACCCTCTCGGATATGTACGCCACGGAAAAGACGGTATACACGGCCATAGAGTTTTACGATATAGCAGGACTTGTACGCGGCGCTTCAGGAGGCGAGGGGCTCGGGAACAAATTCCTCGGGCATATACGCGAAGTGGAGGCCGTCGTCCATGTCGTGAGGTGCTTTGACGACGCGAACGTGGTGCATGTCGATGGGGAGCCGGATCCGGCGAGGGATATAGAGACTATCGAGCTTGAGCTGATATTTTCCGACCTCGAAGTGCTCGACCGCAGGATACAGAAGACGAAAAAAAACCTGAAAGGGGACAAGGCCCTGCAAAAGGAGCTTGACCTTCTGCAGAGGGTATATGCAGGGCTTGAAGGCGGGGCGCAGGCGCGTTCGCTTGGGCTTGATGACGCGGAAAAGGACTATGTGAAAGGCCTCGGGCTGCTCACGTCCAAGCCAGTGATCTACGCGGCGAACATAGGCGAGGACGATGCGGGAAACCCGGATGAAAACGCCTATGTGAAAAGTCTGCGGGAGATAGCAGAAGCCGAGGGCAGCGGAGTCGTGGTGCTGTCCGCAAAGGTCGAGGCTGAGCTGGCGGATCTCAGCGATGAGGACCGGGAGCTGTTCATCGAAGAGCTGGGCATCGGCGAATCGGGCCTGGACAAGCTCGTGAAGGCCTCATACAGCTTGCTTGACCTCATTTCTTTCCTGACTGCGGGCAAACCCGAAGTCAGGGCGTGGACGATCACGAAAGGCATGAAGGCCCCGCAGGCAGCCGGAAAGATCCACACGGATTTCGAGCGAGGCTTCATCCGGGCAGAAACCATAGCCTATGACAGGCTCGTGGAATGTGGAAGCCTGGCGGCTGCGAAGGAAAAAGGCCTTGTCAGATCGGAAGGCAAAGAGTATGTCGTCAAGGACGGGGACGTGATGCACTTTCTGTTCAATGTATAGATATAGATTATGGGAACCTCTAAAAACCCCTGCCGTACGCCTTTGCCGAGCATTTTGCCACGCTTCTTCGGCAAAAATACTCAAAATACCGCCAGTATTCCTGCGTTTTTTGCCTATGAATCGCGGCAAACTTCACGGCAAATTCGCACAACATTGATTTTTAGAGGTCCCCTTATGGTAGATAAATAGTTACTATTCACACATAGGCGGAATTCTTCGGAGGTTTCAGGATTTGATCCGGTTTTGCCCGGCAAATCTCTGACGTCGGAACAGTAACGATAAGTATAGGAAAATTTTCGACATGTAAATCATGGAGGTAAGGGTATGTTCGGAGAGACCAGAAGGGCTGCTTGGATGGAAGTGGATCTGAGCGCGATCAGGCACAATTATCTTGAAATCAAAAAAATGGTACCCCACTCGCGGATCATATCGACCGTGAAGTCCGACGCCTATGGGCACGGCGCGGTCAAATCGTCATGGGAACTCGTGAAGGCGGGTACCGACTATCTGGGCGTCGCCACTCTGGACGAAGCTGTGGATATCCGGTCGGCCGGCATCAGCGCGCCCATCGTGCTGTACTCCCCGGTACCGAGGAAAAACATCAAAGACGCCATCGACAACAGGATCATCCCTGTAGTCACCACGGCCCTCGACGCCAAACTCCTGTCCGAGACGAACCTGAATATAGGCGGAGGAAGGCCGGTAGATATCATGCTTGCCCTCGACACAGGCCTGTCCCGGCTCGGTTTCCGGTACACGGACGAAGACCTGGACTCGATAGCAGAGCTGAGCAGGCTGCCCGGCATCAGGATAGCGGCACTCTTCTCGCACTTTGCCACAGCGGATGAGATGGACAATGATTACGCGCTGAAGCAGCTCGAAGCCTTTGAGAAGTTCGATAACCGCCTCACCGCCGAAGGCGTGCATTTCGGAGGGAAGACCATAGCGAACAGCGCGGGCCTGGCCCTGTTGCCGCAGTCCCGGCTCGATTTCGTAAGGCCTGGCCTGATCCAATTCGGGCTCTATCCATCCCAGGCCGTGAAGGACACGGGCCTCAACCTCAAGAGGGCGATGTCCGTCAAAGCAAACATCGTCTACCTGAGGAAAATGTCCGCGGGGACTTATATCAGCTATGGCCGGAAGTTTCGCACGGAGAGGGAGAGCCTGATAGCTACGCTGACCCTCGGGTATGCGGACGGCTTGCCAAGGGCCGCGACCGGAAAGCTGCGCGTCATCGTTGGAGGGAGATACGCGCCGATAGTGGGTTCCGTCTGCATGGACCAGTGCATGGTGGATGTGACCGATGTGCCGGGCGTACAGGAATACGATGAAGTGATAGTCATGGGCGAGCACGAAGGCCTCTCTGTCACCGCCGAGGAGATAGCCGGGCATTCCGGCACGATACCCTATGAGACGCTGTGCCGTTTCAGCCAAAGGCTCCCCAGGATTTACAGGGAATAGGCTGCTGTTCAGACATACGCCAGAGATTTGCAGCCCAAGCCTCGCTTGCTGCGACTCCGCTTCGTGCTACTGCGTGCGCACTCACTCCGCGCAGACGGCGCGAGGCTTGGGCTGCAAATCTCCCGCATATGATGAGACTCGGCTTTGCCTCGCAGCTACACAATTGCTGGATAAACCCGGGTCAAATCCTAAAAGCTTCGATGAATTCTGACTACGTGTGAACAGTAACGGGAATAAGCCATGTTCCATATTTTTTAATACATAAATCTTTCCGCAGGCGAAAGGTTGATGTATGATATGTGCAACCGCGTAAGAATTGTCATTGAGAAAGGGAGGAACACAATGTACGTTTTTTCAGATAGAATTAACAGGCTGAAGCCAAATGTCATCCGTGAGTCGCTAAAACTCATGGGCGACCCGTCCAACATTTCTCTTGCCGGGGGGAACCCTTCAAAGGAGTCGTTTGAGTACGACACCATCCAGGAGATCGCAAGCGAACTTCTCGCGGGCAAACCCGGCGTTTTGCTGCAGTACGGCATCACTGAAGGATGGGACCCTCTGCGTGAAGCCTACATTAAACACATCCTTGAGCCGAAAGGCATGAAGGCCGGACTCGACAATATCCTTATCACCACAGGAGGTTCGCAGGGGCTCTTTGCGGCTCTCAGCGTTTTCCTGAACGAAGGCGACACCGTGCTCATCGAAGCGCCGACCTACCTCGGCACCCTCATGATGCTCAACTATCTGGGCATCAACTGCGTCTCGGTAGAGATGGACGAAGACGGGATGATTACGGATGATCTCGAAGAGAAGATCAAACAGCACAATCCCAAAGCGCTCTACACCATCCCGACTTTCCAAAACCCGACAGGCTACACCCTTTCCCTTGAAAGGAGAAAAAAGGTCGCTGAGCTTGCCGGCCAGTATGGCTTCATCGTCATAGAAGACGACCCGTATTGCGACCTCAGGTACAAAGGCGAACCTCTTCCGACGATCAAATCCTTTGACGAGAGCGGCAATGTCGTCATGCTGAACAGCATGTCGAAGATCATCGCCCCCGGGATCAGGGTCGGCGTCGCGTTCGCGGAAGCTGAGATTATAAGCAAACTCACGGTGGCGAAGCAGTGCATCGACCTGCACACTCCTACGCTTTCGCAGGCGATATGCGCCGAATATCTGAACAGGGGGCTTCTGCCCGGGCATCTCGAGAGGACGACCCCCATGTACAGGGCGCAGCTCGACACCATGCTTGACGCATTTGCAAAATACTTCCCTGCCGGTATCGAGCATTCGAAACCCGAAGGCGGGCTGTTCGTATGGGTCAAGCTCCCCGGCGATATGGACATCAACGAGATATTCAAGAAAGCGGTCGAAGCGCATGTCCTCTTCGTACAGGGCGCGCCGTTCTTCTACGATGAGTCGCTCGCGGGCAGCACACTGAGGCTGAATTTCTCAGCGAGCCCTCCCGACCAGATCGACCTCGGCATGCAGAGGCTGGGCAAAGTCATCACTGAAGCGTTCGAGAAAAAGGGTTCCTGAAAAAGATGGTTCGAAAATCATAATCCACAAATATCCGAAAGCCGCTTGAATTCCCAAAACATCGCGGTATAATTGAAACAGAAAGGGACAGCCGCTTGTGGAATGGCGGTTCGCTCCGGTTGATTGGTTTGAAACCGTCAGTTCAATAACTGGCGGTTTCTTCTAGTCAGTCCCTGTTTTTACACAGGGCGACCACTCCAATGATAACGAGCGCAAATGACAGTAATAACTGAACATAGGTCGCGTCAATCATGGCTTCACCCCCTCTCAGTATGACAACGAGCTGGGGGCGATAGAACCGCCAAAGCGGCGTCCCTTTTCGGGACGCGAATCGCGTCAGCCAGATTATACCATAAAAATCCAAAATATGGAAATAATATAATCCACAAATAATATCCGAAAGCCGCTTGAATTCCCAAAACATCGCGGTATAATTAAGACAGAAAGGGACAGCCGCTTTGATCATGGCGGCTCGCCCCGGTTAATGAGGTCGAAACCGTCAGTTCAATAACCGGCGGTTTCTATTTTATCAGTCCCTGTCTTTAAACAGGGCGATGACTTCTATGATAACGAGTGCGAACATCAGCAAAAGCTGGATATAAGTCGCGTCAATCATTAGCCTCACCCCCTTCCAGTATGACAACGAGCTGGGGGCGATAGAACCGCCAAAGCGATGTCCCTTTTCGGGACGCGAATCGCGTCAGCCAGATTATACCATAAAAATCCCAAAATATGGAAACAATATAATCCACAAATAATATCTGAAAGCCGCTTGAATTCCCAAAACATCGCGGTATAATTAAGACAGGAAGGGACAGCCGCTTTGATCATGGCGGCTCGCCCCAACGGATGGGTTCGAAACCGTCAGTTCAACAACTGGCGGTTTCTATTCGTCAGTCCCTGTTTTTACACAGGGCGACTACTCCGATGATAACGAGTGCAAATGTCAGTAGTAACTGAACATAAGTCGAGTCAATCATGAGCCTCACCCCCTTCCAGTATGACAACGAGCTGGGGGCGATAGAACCGCCAAAGCGATGTCCCTTTGCGGGACGCGTTTAGCGTCAGCCAGATTATACCATATAAATCCCAAAATATGGAAAAATAAATAATCTACAAAGAATTGTTCAGGTTATTTCCAAGCAGTTCCTAAGTATATTGTCCTGACACTTCCATTTAATATGTTAATTTTGCCAAGGCGGGGGTATAATAATTAAAGATGATATATAAAAAAAACTGTGTGAAGCCCTGTTTTGCAGGTAACTGTGGGAGCGTGGATTCTGTTTCCCTTGGTTGTGCGCTTTGAGGGCTGGATGGGTAGTGTCCCCGGATCCGGGAGGATCTCCAGGGAGGGTCAGGAGCATGGATATGAGATATGGATCAAATGTAGCAAAGAAGCTTTTTGTATCGACATTAGCGAGTAAAAATGGGGGGGGGCGAAGCAATATCGTCCGTTAACTTCCCTCGGCCGGGAGACTGCGGCAAAGGCTTTAAGCCTCGTACTCGCCGCGATCACGGCATTCTTTCCCGTAACGCCCGTATTTGCAGCAAACGGCATCGGGCCTCAGGCGGCAGGCGAATCCGCAGTACCGCCAAGCTTTGTACAAAATCCATCTGACTCCACCTATTCCGAAGAAGCAGACGCCCGCCTCTACGTGCGCGCTGAGTCGAGCGATGGCGGCTACCTCACCTACGAATGGCATCGCTCAAAAGGCTATGGCGAGCCTCAGACGAAGAGCATCTCCGCTTTTAATGATGATGGCTCTTCGGTATTCACCACTGATGAAAATTTTGCCGACTCGAGCCTGATAGCTGATGGCTCCAGGTCGGTGCTCGACTTCAAGACCCCCGCAGTGGACGAGACCACTTACTACTACTACTGGGCCACAGTCACGAACCATGTCGATTCCAACGGGGACGGCGTCACTACCGGCGATGGCGAAGAGGATTTCCTCGACAGCGGTGTTGCTGAAGTCAAGGTGGTGGACAGGACATTGCAGGCTGCAATAGTCAACGGCGGATTTGAGGAATTTACAGGGACAGGAAACAGACCCATAGGCCAGGTTTGGCCGCGCGCAAGTTTCCCTTATCGTTGGGAGACGACGCACGACTACAGGGCAGTGTCAGGGGGAGGCGGTGGAACCACTGTCACTACAAACATTGACCATCAGAAGAACTCAGTTTGGCGGACCGGTCTTCCCTCTCCTTCCGGGGACACGTATTCCATAGAACTCAATGCCCATGTGCCATCTACGGTCTACCAGGAGGTGGCGACGATTCCCGGAAAGATATACGAGTGGCAGTTTCAGCATGCGACCCGCCAAAACAATAACAGCAGACAAGACGCCGTGGCGCTGGTCATAGGGCCTGCGATAAACGATGAGGACGAATATGGGCTTTACGACAGCTCCGAGACCGACTTCTGGCAGAAAGGAAACAGCTATAAACTTGCAAATGAAACCACGATAGACGAGGTGCTTGAATCTACCGAGACTGTCTCGACTGTCAGTGACGCTGCGGATGAGACATACCCCTACGGGACGAACATAAACACCCTCTTTTCTGCGGTGGTATATACCCTTGCCGGGCAGTACGGCACGGATACTTCCACGTTGGGCACGAGCGACGAGTACCGGAACAAGAGCCATGCGGTCACCTACAAAGGCAAGCAGTATTTCGTGTTCATAGCGAGCACACCCTACGCGAGCGCGTTTGTCACGTACAAGGGCGCGTACTCCGTCCCGCAGGGCCAGGGTACCACTGTCTTCGGTTGGGTTGCCGTCTCTTGGGCGGATAACTCAAACAGTGGCAATGTTTTGAACAATGTCTCCTTCCAATCAGGTACGGGACTTTCCCCCGAGCAGGACGCAACCTACTCCGGCGACAGCTCGATCTCCATCGCCACCAAAGCGGGCTACGCCTATGCCCTCGCCGAGGTGCGCGGTTCGTCTGTCAATGAATTGACGGGCTTGCAGGCGTATTACAGCACAGGCACATCGGCCTTGCCCATCAAGCCGACGGCCGGCCTTGGCCTCGGCGGCTGGTACACTACTGACAGCGCCACGGGTGATGGCGGTACGCCCTTCGCGAACGGCGGGACGATCATATTCCGCGACCTTATGCCCGGCAAGACCTACCGCATCATAGGCATCCCGGCAGGCGCTATCAACGAGGGCTTGCAGACGAATATGAGCCCAAGCGCTGTACTCGACAACGGATACTATTCGGATATCAAACTTGTGCCGGCCTCCGGCGGCGACGAGGGTTCATCCCTTCCTTCGTACACCATGGAGGTCTATGGCGACCTGGTGAAAAGGGTCCGGCTGGCCTTCCATAGTACAAACGTCAGGGTACAGTACGCCCTTCTTGCCGAAGACGGGGACGGGAAACCCGTTACCACCGGGCCTGCACTTCCCGGTACAGCCTGGACGGACGGCACCGGCGGCTCCCTTGTCTTTGAGGGGCTTTCGCCCGATACGGGCTACTACCTCGTCGCACGTCCCAGAGGCTACACAGAAATCACCTATGACAAAGCAGCCTATAGCGATACAGGCACTCTTGTCGCTCAGAAGATCACCACGCCGGCTCCCGCAGCAGTGGATGTGAAAGCTGAGGACATCTCGCGGCCGGACCCCACGACTATCACGATCGATGAAGCAGGCGCACAAGCAGGATATACATACGCCGCAGTCGATCCAGTCACAGGCGCCATTGTAAAAAGGGCGGTGGCTTCGGGATCCGTAGACGTCTCGTTCACAGGGCTTGACGCGTCAAAGGCGTATCAGGTGGTAGCGAGCCCCATAACGGGAAGCTATCTCCCCGGCGTACGCGTCTACCCATATGCAAGCGCCATAGCTGCGCTGGATATCAACTACGCTGAAGCGTCTGTCGGGACAGGCCCGGACGGGGCAAACATCATCCCACCTGGCATAGAGTACCGCGTGATGGCAGGCAGCGGCTCTTCCGCCGTTTACATCGTGGGCGATGAAAATACCTGGATGGCTTTTCCCGGCACAGAGCGCCTTGACCTGACAGACAGCCGAATGGTCGTCGCGGACAAGTTAGATGAAGGCACACCATCCATGAGCATTTTCGACGCCCTTGACACATTGGGTGCGGGCCAGGGCTCTATCGTCTACCGTACTGCCATAAGCACAGACTATAGCGGGCCCGCAGTCAGGCCGGAACTGACGCTGGCAGGCATCCCCGCAAGGCCCGCAGCACCGACGACGGATTCCTATGAGATAGATTACATTAATGAAGAAGTGGGCTTCACAGGCAGCGGCCTTCAGTGGGCGCAGCCCGGTTCGGAGAGCTGGGCAGGCCTTGATGACGGAGACAGTCTTCCCTTTGCGGGTACGAACGGCTTTAACTGGACAGGGGCAGCTGAAAAGACAATAAGGCTTCGCACTTCATATACGCAGTCGCGCTTTACGTCAGAGGAAACCACTGTCACGGTGGTAGCCCGCCCGGCGGCGCCGGCTACGCTGGGGGCACATCTGAAAGATTCGGAAAACCTGGGAGCAGGAATAGTCATAACGGGGCTTATTACGGGACGCGACTATCAGTACAAAGAGAGCAAGCTAAACGAGTGGACGTCGTTTACTGCTGGTGGCTCAGGCGAAAAAACGCTCACCTACGGAGCAGGCCACGACGATTACGACATCCGCTACGCGGCAACCGGGGATAAACCCGCGTCGTTCTTCATCACCGTTTCGTCCCCGCTGAACGTAGAGACGATCAACTTCGACCAGAAGGTATATGGAACGGATATCACGGGAGAAGCGATCGCTATCCACAATATCGTGCTTATCCCCGTTGACATAAGTGCGACGGCCGTCACCCTTGAAGGAGGCGATAAGGAAAAATTCGAGCTTAACGCCCCGGGAGAAAAGACCATAGACGCAGGTGAAGTCAACAAAGACTGGATCATCGCTCCAAAATCAGGCATCGTGCTTGACGTCGGGAGCTATCACACGACGGTAGTGGTGACTTACGGGTCAGGAGACAAAGACGACTATACCGCCTCCGCCAATGTCTATCTTGAGGTCACTCCCGCTGAGTGGGGTATCAGCGGTATGACAGCGGTCATTTCACAGGAGAGCGAGAGCGGGTTTACCGTCACGGCAAACAATCCGCCCGCCGGAGCTGCGCTGTCGTTTAGCGAAGCCAGCGGCCACTGGGTGAACGACGCGGGTGGGTCAAGCTATACGTTTACCAACGACGACGGCACCTACAGCATT
>JAISAW010000054.1 GCA_031266515.1 Eubacteriales Family XIII. Incertae Sedis bacterium | reverse complement strand
TCCTTTCTTTTGTTGCCTTAATGATTTGTTACCATTAACATTGAAAGGGATCCTCAATTTTGTCAACCTGGTCTCTCTTAGGGCTTTCGAGTATCCAACCTGTACGGAAATGCTTCCTTAAGCAATAACATGGCAGGTCAGAAAATCTGTGATGTGGTATCATTTGTACTTGTGATAAGATTCGCACTGCAGGGGATTTATTGCGGCTCGAAAGGAGCGAAATAATGAGGGTAAAGAAAAGTTTGAGTGCGCTACTTGCGTTTGCGGTGGTGTTTGGTATTTTCGCATTGTCGGCTTGCGACAAAAGCGTGAAGCTCAATGGCAAATATGAGATATTCAGCGCGGAATCGGGAGGGATCACCCTCTCCAAAGACGACCTTGCGGAACTTGAGATGAATATGACAATGGAGTTCATCGGCAATGAAGTCACCTTGATGGGCAACAGCGGGGAAGATGCCTCAGGGACCTACAAGATCGAAGGCGACCAACTCACGATATCAAACAACGGCGAGGAGTTGACCGGTACGCTCTCTGACGAAAACAACACCATCACCCTTGTTGAAACAGAAAGCAGCGTTACGATAGTCCTGAAAAAAGCATGATGGCTGAACAGTAAATTGGCTGGCAAGCCTACCTTCTGTCCTGTATAAAGAAGGCGTCGTACCAGAGCAAAAAGCAGTATACGGTCCAGATCTTTTTCATGTTTTTCGCGTTGCCCGACCTGTGGTCGTCAAGCAGCTTCATGATTGCGGCAGTGTTGAAAAATTCCGCAGCTGCTTCGCTTTCGAAAACGTCCTTCACAAGGCCGTAGTACTTGTCCTGCCTGAGCCAGTCATTCAAAGGGACGGGGAACCCGAGTTTTTTCATCTTTGCTGTCTTTTCAGGGATGTGCGCCAGCGACGCCTCGCGAAGCGCTATCTTCACTTTCTCTCCGTCAACCCTGTATCTCACCGGGATTTTCAGCGCGAGCCTGAGCATCTCTATATCAAGGTAGGGCACCCTGAGTTCGAGGGAATGCGCCATGCTCATCCTGTCGGCTTTCAACAGTATATCGTAGAGCATCCAAACCTGCATATCCACATACTGAAGCTGCGTGGGTTCGTCCAGCCCCGCTACTTTATCGAAATGCAATTTTGAAAATGTAGCGGGATCTTCGGCACCATAATCCTTTTTCAGATAACCGCCTCTTTCCTCTTTTGAAAAAACATAGTTGGCGCGGCCATATCTTTGCCAGGGCTCCATCGCGCCTCTTCCTGCAAAACGCTTGCCCTTTGTCCCGTCGGGCAGCAGTCCCGCAATCCCCGCCACGGCTTTTCTGACCGGGCCGGGCACTTTCGAATACCTCTCGAAATTGCCCGCTTCCACATAGTTCGGATATCCGCCAAAAAGCTCATCCGCCCCTTCGCCCGAGAGCACGACCTTCACGTACCGCGCAGCGCTCTCCGCCAAGAAGTATAAGGGGACCTCGGACGGGTTTGGGAGCGGCTCGTCGAGATACCACTGGATATCCTGCGCCGCATCGAAAAAGTCTTCGGCTGAAACCCTGTTCGTGATATGCTCGAACTCCATTTCCCTCGCGAAGTCTTCCGCGTAGGGGATCTCGCTGTATTTTTCCTCGGTAAAGCCGACGGTGAATGCTTTCACCCCTTTGGCGATGCGCGCCACCTCGCTGCCGACATAGCTCGAATCCACCCCGCTTGATATGAAGCAGCCCACTTCGACATCGGCTATCTCATGTGCCTTGACAGAATCCCTGAGGGTTTCGGCTATCAGGCCTTTCCAGTCTTCGAGTTTTTTCGTTTCATCGAAATCGAAATGGTCAGCTATTTCGAAATATTTTTTTATAGTGAGATCGCCCGTATCGGCATCGTAGAGGATATACTCGCCGTTCAATACCTTATAGACGTGCTTGAACATGGTCTCCCTGTCTGGAATATATTCGTAGCACAGATATTCGGGCAGGCGCCCTTCATTCAACTCTTTTTCAAAACGGGGATGGGCAAGGAAGGATTTGATCTCCGAACCAAACATGAATTCCCCGTCCTTCGCGTAGAAATACAGCGGCTTGATACCGAAAAAGTCGCGCGCTGCAAACAGCTTTTTCGCGGCCGAGTCCCATATCGCAAAAGCGAACATCCCCCGCAGGCGGGAAAGCAATCCGGGACCCCACTCTTCGTAGCCGTGAAGCAGCGTCTCCGAATCTGTCCTGGTGGTGAAGACGTGCCCAGCCTCAAGCAGCTCATCCCTCAGATCCTGGTAGTTGTACACTTCGCCGTTGTAGACGAGAGCCTTCGTGCCATCTTCGTTGTATATGGGCTGGCCGCCGCCCTCAATGTCTATGATAGAGAGCCTTCTGAATCCGAGCGCACAGTATCCGTCGGTGTAGTAATCATCCTGGTCGGGCCCTCTGTGCCTGATCCGGTACGCCATTTCCCGCACCACTTCATCGGCATCGTAGGAGCCGCGAAGCGCGCCGCCCTCCGCTGGCCCTCTGTCATTTTCGCTTTTGATAAATCCCGTAAATCCGCACATATCGACCTTATTTCTCCACCAAACTCTTCAGCTTCGCATCCGATGCGAGCACGGCGGCTTCCGCCAGCACATCGAGCGCGTCTATTATCCCCGGCACACCCGGCGCTTCAAAGGCGTTGCCCTTCATCCTGCCTACGTCCCTTTTCACTATCGACAATTCCGTACATCCGAGTATCACGCATTCCGCGCCCCTTTCGGCAAGCCGCGAAGCTACGTCGGCGAGCGTCTTCCCGTCTGAAAAATTGCCCGCTTTCACCATGCTGTAGATCTCATCCATGACCCACGCCTGATCGCCCGGCGAAGGGATGATGCACTCTATCCCTCTGCTTTCAAGGGACTTTTGAAATATTCCCGTACTGACAGTGCCGCTTGTAGCCGTGAGGCCTGCCCTTCGGATCCCGAGCCCCACCAGTTTGTCGGCGGTCAGCTCAAGCATGTTCAGCAGTGAAGCCGATGTCAGCCCCCTGCCAAGCTCATCTCCGAAATAGTGTGCGGTGACGCAGGCGATTGCGATATTCGCGCAGCCGGCATCCTCCAGAAATCTCAGGCCTTCCCTAAGTTTTGGCAGAGGGCTGTCAGCCGACTCGCCAAGCATGAAAGCTGTCCGGTCAGGCACGGCAGGATCGCTGTACAGCACTATCTCCAAATGATCCTGGTCCGTCCGCGCGTCCGTCATATCTGTGACGCGCTCGGCGAGGTATATCCCCGCCATGGGCCCAAGCCCACCGAGCAGCCCAAGTTTTTTTCTTTTCCTGATTTTCCCCACCGTCAGTCCCTGAGCGCCTTGTTCCCGAAGTAGCGCGCATACTTCCTCTTGTAGCCCATTTGGTTTTTCAAATAGTATACCCTACGGCCCAGGCTCATGTCCGGCGGGTACCACAGTGAGCGCACTACTTTGCCGGCTGCTATAAGCCCGGCCGCTTTCGCCTTAAGTGCTTCGTCTGACACGTACCTCTTTATGACGCTGTCCGGGATGATGCTCCAGAGCACTTCCCTGTCCTCTGTGAAGAACTCGTACGGCTCGCCATAAATCACATCGCCTGCAAGCACTCTGGCGAGATTTGACCCGGCAGCCGTCACGACGAAGCTGCTGCGCCCCTGCCTTGGATTGATCTCAAAAAGCTTGTACTTGCCATCCCTTTCGTCAAGCTTCATGTCGAAGTTTGAAAAGCCGACGTAGCCTATCGCTTCCAAAAAACCTTTCAGCTTTTCGGTGATGCCGTCATCCCTCACGGGGATGAGCGCAGCATAGCTTCCTATCCCCTCCGGCGAGTGCTCTTCAAGCAGGGCCTGCGCCAAAGACGCGAGCCTCACCTTGCCGTCCGCATCGGAGTAGCAATTCATCACTCTCATATGGCTGTCATCGCCGGGGATGAATTCCTGAATTATCAAATCCTCCTGGTATGACGACCCATATATGGCGGCGAGTATTTCATCATATTCCTCTCTGCTTTCCGCAACGAAGACCTTTTTCTTGTGCGGGAAGGAGCAGTTCCAATACGCAACGCTGTCTGCAGGCTTGACCACGACCGGGAAGCCAAATCCCAGTTCCTGTGAACTGCCACGGCCTTTGCTGACCATTGCAGTTTTCGGATATTCCAGCCCGTGCTCGTCCGCGAGCCTGTAAAAAGCGTCCTTTGTCGTAAGCCTGTCGATCAGCTCCGCCGGCACAGTCCTGAACCGATAGAGATCCTTCAGTCTGTCAGCGTTTTTTGCGAGAAGCCTCGTGTAGTTGTCCCCGCATGAGACAAGCAGCTTTGGCAGCCCTTTCGGATAGCGTTCCGAAAACTCCCTGAGGGTCCGGACGAAGATGTCGTCGTTTTCGATGTCAGGCTCGACTTTTTCCACGCTGACGATACGGCTGTCCATGGTCGCGCTCAGCCGCCCTTTGCCAACGGCGACGGACTTCATCCCATAGGCTTCATGGAAAGACCTCGCCATGCCGTATACGTTTATGTCGCTGCCGAGCAGCACCGGCAAAAAATCATTCATCTGTTACACCAGTTTTGCAGGATCGGCCAACTTGTCAAACTCCTGCTCTGAGATAAGGCCTCTTCCAACTGCGGACTCTTTCAGCGTCACCCCGTGTTCGTAAGCGTACTTCGCTATTTCCGCAGCTATGTCATAGCCGAGCCTCGGGGAAAGCGCGGTCACAAGCATGAGGGAGTTTTTCAAATTATTGCTTATGGTTTCCGGGTTTGGTTTGAGCCCGGCGATGCAGTTGGCGTTGAACGAAGCTATAGCATCAGCGAGAAGCCCGGCACTCTCAATGGCCGTATGCGCGATCACTGGCATGAATACATTCAGCTGCAACTGCCCCTGCGAATTTGCAAACCCCATGGTGACGTCACTCCCTATGACGCGGGCACAGACCATCGTCATCATCTCGCACTGGGTCGGATTCACCTTGCCGGGCATGATGGAGCTGCCGGGTTCGTTTGCGGGGATCGAGATCTCTCCTATACCCGCGCGAGGGCCTGAGGCGAGCAGCCTCACATCGCTTGCCATCTTGTAGAGATCGGTGGCGAGCGTCTTCAGGGCACCGTGCCAGGACGTCAGGGCGCTCTTCGATGAAAGCGCGTGAAACTTGTTCGGCGCGGTACTGAACTCTATTCCAGCAAGTGATGAAAGGACTTCTGCCGCGACCGGGGCAAATTCTGAAGGCGCACCGATACCTGTGCCTACGGCCGTGCCGCCGAGAGCGAGGCATCGCAACTCATCGGTCGCCGAGGCTATCCTTGCGATCGATTCCGTGAGCATCTCTTCCCATGCTGATATCTCCTGGCCAAGGGTCAGGGGAGTAGCGTCCTGAAGATGTGTCCGCCCCGTCTTTATAAGCCCGGCGTATTTTTCCGAAAGCCCTGCAAGGGTGTCCCTCAATGCCTCCATTGCGGGTACCAGCGCGTTTTCGGCCAGAATCACCGCAGCCACATGGATAGCCGAAGGAAAGACATCGTTCGTACTCTGGCTCCTGTTCACATCGTCGTTCGGGTGGAGCCCGGTCATATGGGCGATCACTTCATTCAGGTTCATATTTGTCTGTGTGCCGCTTCCGGTCTGCCAGACCGTCAGAGGGAATTCTTCGTCGTGCTTGCCTGCGTATATCTCGTCGCAGGCCACGGATATCCTGTCCGCCTTTTCGCTTTCGAGCACGCCGAGCTTCGCGTTTGTGATCGCCGCGGCTTTTTTGATAAGTGCGAACGCTCTGATGATCTCTGTCGGCATCAGGTCATTTCCTACGCGAAAGTTTTCGAGGCTGCGCTGTGTCTGCGCCCCCCAGAGTCTGTCTGCAGGGACCTTCACTTCACCAAGCGTATCTTTTTCTACCCTGTAATCCATGCCCATGCTATGCGTTTTCTTTCCATGCCTTTGCCACGGCTCCCGCCACGGCCTGCACCACACCCTCGTCAAAAACCCGGGGGATGATCTTTTCGGCCGTAAGTTCGTCATCCTGTATAAGCCCTGCAAGCGCATACGCGGCAGCGATCTTCATCCCGTCCGTGATATCCTTCGCTTCTGCGTCAAGCGCTCCGCGGAACACGCCCGGGAAAGCAAGCACATTGTTTATTTGGTTTGGGAAATCCGATCGCCCGGTCGCTACGATTTTGGCACCGCCTTCTTTGGCTAGCTTCGGCCTTATCTCCGGCTCCGGGTTTGAAAGTGCGAAGACTACAGGGTCTGGGACCATCGTTCCCACCATTTCCTTTGTCACGACCTTCGGTGCCGACACTCCTATGAAAAGGTCCCGCCCCTTTATAGCGGTCTTGAGCCTGCCTTTTTTGTTTTCTTTATTTGTGAGTTCGAGCAGCTCTATCTTGTCTTTTGAAAGCTCCGCCATCCTGCCGGAGTGTATGATGCCTTTGCTGTCGCAGACGATGATGTCTTTCACACCTGCTTTGGCTAGCATCTTCGTGATGGCGTTTCCTGCAGCACCCGCGCCGTTTACAACGGCTTTCACTTCGCCCAGAGGTTTCCCGAGCAATTTGAATGCGTTGATCACAGCAGCGCTCACCACTATTGCCGTGCCATGCTGGTCGTCGTGAAACACCGGTATGCCGAGCTCATCCCTGAGGCGGGACTCTATCTCAAAGCAGCGCGGCGCTGAGATGTCTTCGAGGTTGATGCCGCCAAAAGTAGGGGAAATGCGGGCTACTGTTTCAACTATTTCGTCCGCGTCCTGCGTAGCAAGGACGATCGGGAATGCGTCGACATTTGCGAATCTCTTGAAGAGCACACATTTGCCTTCCATGACTGGCAGGGAAGCAAGCCCTCCTGTGTTCCCGAGCCCGAGCGTAGCTGAGCCGTCGCTTACGACAGCTATGGCATTGCCCTTGAAAGTATAGCGGTATGCACTATCCGGGTTTTTCACTATTTCGCGGCAGGGCTGGGCCACTCCGGGAGTATACGCCGTCGACAGGTCGTCAGTATCGTCCAGATTGACCTTGCTGACGACCGCGAGCTTGCCGCTATAGAGTTCATGCAGCCTCAGGGATTCTTCATAGTAATCTTTCGCCACTTACTTTTGCCTCATTTCTTTTTTTTCCTTTTTCCAGGAGCTTTTCAAGCCTGCTATGAGGCCCCATACCCTGTGCCCGCCGGGTGCAGGGTCGCTCTGTTTTGCATCTGCGATGTAGTAGCCATGCCTGAAAAACTGGTACCGCTCTCCCGACGCGGCTTCTTTCAGCAGAGGCTCGGCATAGCACTCTCTGACCGCGACGGAGTCTTCGTTGAAGGACTGGCTGCCGCCTTCGCCATCTGTCATGAGGTCTCCGTACTCCCTGACGGTGACAGGTACCGCAGTCGCAGCATCCACCCAGTGGATAGTCCCTTTCACTTTGCGCTCCTCGAAGCCACTGCCGCTCTTTGTCTTCGGGTCGTAGGTGCAAAGGATTTCCCTGATGGAGCCGTCCGGGTTCTTTACGGCCTCGTGGGCTGTGATAAAGTATGCGCCTTTGAGCCTCACTTCGTTGCCGGGGAAAAGCCTGAAATATTTTTTTGGCGGCTCTTCCATGAAGTCTTCGCCGTCAATCCAAAGCTCCCGTGAAAACGATACTGTGCGGTCGCCCATTTCCGGTTCCTCGCGGTTGTTTTCCATCAGCAGCTCTTCGCTCCGGCCTTCCGGGTAATTCGTGATAACCACTTTCACAGGATCGAACACCACGTTTCGGCTCTCAACCCTGCCTTTCAGGTCATCCCTCACAAAGTGCTCCAGCAGCCCTGCGTCCACGGTGCTGTTCGCCTTGGATACGCCAATTTCCTCGCAAAACGCCCTGATCGCCTCCGGCGTATAGCCTCTTCTGCGGATGCCCGCGATGGTCGGCATCCTCGGGTCATCCCAGCCCTCGACTTTGCCTTCGTCTACGAGGGCTTTCAGGTAGCGTTTGCTCATAAGCGTGCCAGTGAGCCCAAGCCGCGCGAACTCGATTTGCCTCGGCGGGCTCTTCCAGTCCAGTTCGCGCAGAGTCCAGTCGTACAGCGGCCGGTGGTCTTCAAACTCAAGCGTACACAGGGAATGCGTGATATCTTCGACCGCATCTTCTATCGGGTGCGCGTAGTCGTACATGGGATAGATACACCACCGGTCCCCGGTATTGTGATGGGAGCTGTGGGCGATCCTGTAAATAACAGGATCG
Source organism: Eubacteriales Family XIII. Incertae Sedis bacterium (assembly GCA_031266515.1). Classification (GTDB taxonomy): domain Bacteria; phylum Bacillota; class Clostridia; order Peptostreptococcales; family Anaerovoracaceae; genus JAISAW01. The sequence goes on along the minus strand of JAISAW010000054.1, from coordinate 6,269 downwards.
CGCATATTGATATTCGGTGAAGCCATGTCGATCTTCGCCCTGAGCACTTTCTCGCCGTCAGCGTATACGCCGTCCCTCATTTCGCGGAACAGCCTCAGGTTTTCTTCCGGCGGGCGATCCCTGTATGGGCTGTTTACCCCCGGCTGTTTGAGTGTGCCTCTCGTCTCGCGTATCTCATCCGCGCTTTGGTCATCGACATAGGCTTTGCCTTTCCCGATGAGCTTCTCCGCGCACTCGTACATCTTGTCAAAATAGTCGGAGGCGAAGTAGAGCGCGTCCCATTCGAAGCCGAGCCAGCGCACGTCCTCCTTTATCGACTCCACATACTCCGTGTCCTCTTTGGTCGGGTTCGTATCGTCAAACCTGAGATTGCATTTGCCGTCATACTTCTTTGCTGTGGTGAAGTTCAGGCAAATCGCTTTGGCGTGACCTATATGCAAATAGCCGTTTGGCTCAGGGGGGAACCTCGTATAAATCTCCCGCTGATAACGGCCGCTCTCAATATCTTCGTCTATGAAATCGTGGATGAAATTCCCGCTGCCCGGCATATCGTCACCTGTTACCTATTCTTCTTCGTCGGCGAGGCCGTCCATATTTGCCGACCTTAGATGGGAAGCGTCGCAGAAAGGCATGTTGCTTGAATTGCCGCAACGGCAAAGCGCCATCCTGTTTCGCTTTTCATATTCGGTGCCGTCCGCGGATTCGAGCGCGATGCCGCCTCTCACCGCGAGAGGGCCTTTCTTGTCGTAATAGAGGTCGTGGACCAGTCCTATCTCCGGATCGAGCCCAGGCTCGATGAACTCTCCGCCTTTTTTTATCATAAGCCTGCCTGCCGGACAGTTTACCGCTTCGTAGACAGCCATCTCTTCACGCTCAGGATGCTGCCTGTCCGTCGACATCGCCAAGTCCCAGACGCCTCCGAAGCGGTCGCAGAAACGGCCGACTGCACAGAGGTTTTCCTTGTCCCACAGCTCGATCGTCCCTCCGGGATATACTTTCGCGCTGTCCTCATACGGGATCCTGTCAGCCGTCTCTTCTCCGGTGAAGCCTGCTTTTTCATGGGTCCCGTCGCAATAGGGTTTGTGCGAAGAATGCCCGCAGCGGCAAAGCGCGTACGTTTCTTCCACATCATATACTTTGCCCTGGTTCCATTTCTCGCTGCCTCCGTCGTCAGCAGGCACTATTTCCTGTACGGAAAGAGGTATCTCGCCTGTCACGATATACGGTCCATTTTCGCTGATTTTGATTTTCATGTCTTTGCTCATAGCGCCCTCCGTCCTCAAACTTTCGTTTGCCTCCTCTGACTGTAACGGCTGATTTATCTTTCCTTTCCGTCTCTGCACTCCTGTGCGCGATTGTTTAACTGACAGATTATATCAAATGGACAGACACCTGAACATTTCGGCAAAAAGCCGTAACTTCATTGCAAAAGTAAAAGGCTAATATTCAGACATACCTTATGTTTCCCCTATTTGAACATGACCGTGAATTTCTCCACCATCCTGACGGGATGAAGGGAGAGCTTGGCTTTGCGCAGGCCCTGCAGCCCCATGTCCTCTTCGCGGTTGACGTATTTGAATCTGCCCGCGAGCTTCTTGCAGTATTCGCTGCATATAGCCTGGTACAAGCCTCGAAATTCGGTATTCGCCTTTTCAATATGGCAGACCACCGTGCTCCGCCCAAGCCTGCCGCCGATACTGATGGCTTCTATCCTGCCGTCGATGCGTATGGCCCCGCTGATGTACCCTGTCTTCGAGAGGTTCCTGAAGACGTCCTGCATTGCAAGCTCTTCGTGCTCAAGCAGTTTCTTTTCGTTCGGCGCAAGGTCGCCTTTTCGGGCATTAAAGTCCTTGATAAAGGCGATGGCTTCTTCCGCGTCATCCTCCGTCATCTCGTCATATCTATATTCCGGGAAATGGTTCCTGAAGTAATTCAGGTGGTTTTTCTTCTTATGCAGGTCGCGCCCTTTGAACTCGGCGAGGTCAGCTGTGAGGTAAACGTAGTCGTAGTTGTCCCGGTCGGGGATATATATGAATTCCCCGGGGAAAGCGTCATGGAGATGTTCAAGCAGGTGGAACGGGACAAGTTTCATGAAAAACGAATGCCCTGCGTCCTGAAATTTTGCCTTCGCGTGGAGCACGGCCTGCCGCAGGCTTTCCGGCTCGTATGCCCCTGTCCGGGTCAGAGGCAGAAATGCAAACGGGCGGGCACCGCTTTCTTCAAGATGGTTGTCGCTGGCTATGCAGAGGTAACCGCCGGCCTCTTCCCATGAAATAGAATTGATGTCGCGCCACATATAGAGCGAAGTGAAGGTCAGCCCGCTTGCGCGGTACTCCATCGATTTCAGGTAGCTCTCTATCACTTCACGGCTCTCGGTGGCCACTTCGTTATCAAAAATGCGCATCATGTCTCAATTCTGCTATCTACAGCATACGGAAAATAATTTTTGTTCGGCGTCGCTATTTGGAAAACCTCATCGGATATCGGATAATATTACAGGTGAGGCTTATGGCGAGCGATAGACGAGGTTTGTATGAGTAATATAATAACAGATATCAGGCTGTGAAAACAGGAGGTGTTGCCTTTCAGGTATGCCAGGATTTTTCTATCTGAGAGAGGGAGTGTCGCAGTCAATTTCGGAGCAACAGAATGATATATCTTAAATAGTTACAAGTAGAAGAGGGTACTCATGAAAACAATTGATCTATGCGAAGAGGTATCCATATTTCTTTCCGACAAAACCGATGGGAATATGCGGAACCTCGCGCTTGCAAACTGGGCAAACGACGAGACTATCAAAATCAGGCAGGGATTTTTGGGTCGCGCGGGCATCGCGCCTGAGGATACGGCTTTGGTATTTGTGGACTATTCGCGCAGCGATTTCACGCAGTACCGCCTGATAGAAAGCCCCGGGGACTATCGCCTGAACAATGCCGAAGCAACTACGGAGGCGTCCGACGGCCTTGCTGTGCGTACCCGCGGTATTGGGCTGTTCCTTCCTCTTGCTGACTGTATAGGCGCAGTGATTTTTGACCGGAGGCAAAAGTTGTTGATGCTGGTCCATGCGGGCCGCCACAATCTCGAACAGGATGGGCTGGGCGCGGCGGTGAGGTTTCTGACAGGGCAAGGCACTTCGCCGTCCGACCTGTCGGTATGGCTATCCCCGTCAGCGGGGAAAAAGAGCTATCCTGTGTATTCGCTTGGCGGAAAGGGTTTGGAGGAAATCGCTATAGAGCAACTGGTCTGCGCAGGCGTGACGGATATAGCGTCTGCGGGTATAGATACGACTGCTGATGAAAACTATTACTCGCACAGCGAGGGCGACCGCGACAAACGGTTTGCAGTGCTTGCGTATATGAGGTGAAATAAGTCATTCACACGGGATATACAGAGAGTGGTAAGCGGCGAATGCGTAAGCCATATACGGCCGACGTCACAAAATGAGTATTTCCTGCGATTTTGCTCACAGACTTTGGGAGCTTGCTCAAACTCGCTTGGGACAAGACTCGGCTTTGCCTCGCGGCTGCTTCGCTCAAACAGTGAGCCAAGTTCACCAAAGTCTTTGCTCACAAAACCGGGAAATGCAGTCATTTTGCTCCAAGTCGGCCGTATATGGCTTACGCATTCGCCGCTTACCACTCTCTTCTGAGTTCGTCTATGAGTTTGAAATTTGTCAGGTCGAATTGAAGGGGTGTCACGGTGGCGTAGTTCAGGCTGTTTGCGATGACGTCGCTGTCGTCCGGCTGGAAATCCCCCGCGATATTCGGACGCCCCGAGTAGTGGTACGACGTCACTTCATCGCCCTCTTCACCCGGCACAAACCATTCCTCGTACTCCCGATATGACAGCGGCGCCACTTTCACGCCCGCAAGCTCTTCTTCAGGCAGGTCGGGCACATTGATATTCAGCACCACGTGGTCCCTGTAAATGAAGTCTACCCCGAGGGCGGATTCCTTCGGGTCTTTGATATCCTTTGGGTTTTTGTCTGCCACTCTTGTCTGAAACAGCGGCAGCCTCGCGGCTTTGACCGCGAGTTTCTGCGCGAAGTCAAATATCGGTTTCCTGTCGTTCGAACGACGGATTGCCAGCGAGACTGCGGCAGAGGGAAGCCCGCATATCGCCCCCTCCATGGCAGCGCCCACCGTCCCTGAGTACAGGGTATCCGTCCCGAGGTTCATGCCGTGGTTGATCCCCGCGAAGACCATATCCATCTCAATTCCTGCGTTCTTGTAATATTCAATCCCTATTTTCACGCAGTCCGCAGGAGTGCCGTCAAGGGCTATCGCCGCAGCCGCCGGGCCGAGCGAGGTTTTTTTGATCCTGATGCTTTTGCCGATAGTGATCCCATGCGCCTTCGCGCTCTGCTGCGTCATCGGTGCCGATACATAGACATCCCCGACCTCCGACAGCGCCTCCGCGAGTTTGCGAAGTCCTTCGGCCTCTATGCCGTCGTCATTTGCTACTAAAATATTCATGCTGCTGATTATAGCACTATATTGCGCGGGTAGCTAAATCCATGTCAACGCCGGGCAATGGTTCGAATGCTGTCGTAATTGTTCGAGCATGCCTCGTCTTTTTTTTGCATAGCACATCTGCAAGGCAAAGCAGAGTCTTATCCCACACCCGTGCTCTTCAAAAATCCTGCGTATGCCTAAATAGTACTATATGTCACGGATGCATCAGCAGGGTTCTATTATTATTCCCAGTCCAAAACGACATGATACACCTTATATCCGGCATTGGGGTCATAGGCAAAATATTCCCAGGCATTATTGTATTCCGTATACGTACAATTGCTGCTAAGGCCATCACTTTTCAATTTATAGGTAACAGCGAACATAGTTTCACCATTGCCAGCTCCCTCCGGAAAATATTCATACCAAAATCCATCTGCGTTAAATGCGGTGGAAGTAGAACCTGGAGAACCTGCAAAATGAAAATCCCAATATCCCGGATTGCCTAAACTGGTTTCCGGATCAATCGAGCTATGTTCTTCCCCGAGCAAATCGGAGACTCTATCAAAAAATAAAAACCCGTCTCTGCTAATATAGTTTCCGTAATCGTATAGCTCCCAATCCTTAGTCTCTTCGCCATCAGTTCCGCCCGACTGCCAAAAATAATTGTTGCCATTGCTGATAAAGTATTTAAACTGATCCTGCCAACCATAATCGATCTTAGAAACCTCAAAGGCCCCATCCCCATACGCCTCGTCTATCACCGTACGGGCGGCGACGAAGTGATCGCGGGCCTGCACTATATACTTCTTGTCTTGCGCCTTGTCGATATACCCCGTCAGAGCAGGTACACCTATGGCGGCGAGTATCGCTATTATGACAATAACTACTATGACTTCGACGAGAGTGAAACCCACAGTGCTTCTGCAGTCTCTGATATTTTGAGATATATATTTCCCTGTGCATGAGAAAGTTCTTCTCGCCGAGAGGAAGGTTCGGAGGGTCCGAAGCGGAAACCCGGGTGCGAGGCTCCGCCCGATGAGCACCTGTCCCCGTTTGCTGTTTTGCCCCGAAGCTTTGCTTCGGCTGGCAAAACAGACAGCGGAGCGAGCAATGCGAGCGGAGGAGTGGGCGAAGCGAACGTTGCGCCCTTTGCAAACGGCTGGAAGGTGCCATGCGAAAACTCCCCCGCTTAAGCGGGCTTGGAGTTGACCGCTCAGAGGGTTTTCGTTCGAGACCCGGAGCCGGTTCTCTGACGAATTGCGAGAGTGTATACCTATTTGGTCACTTGCCATGTCATTTGTTTTGCCGCGCAAAAAAGACAACGTTCGCTTTGCTCCCTCCTCCGCTCGCCTTCTGCTCGCTTCGCTGTCCTGTTTTGCACTGCGGCTGAAGCCGCGCAAAACAGGCACGTGAGGAATATCCGTGCCTGCGTTTTTATCGTTATATCCTTCCGCTATGCTGCCCGGGCCTAAATTACAGGATTGCCCCCCCCCGTTTCACGGATTTCGCTGTTTCAACCGTTCGCATTGATTTTCTCCTTGCCTGCTCTTGCTATACCTGCAACTCACTCATACCGGCTTTGGTTTGCCGCCATAGCCTGCCACGACGCTTTCCAGCCTGTCGCCTTGCATCGTTGATAGTATACCCTCTTTACCATAAAGCAAACAGAAATTCTCAAGTATCTTTTGACTTTCTTGTTTTCGCAAAATGGAAAGGCCTGACGCAACAAACAAAAAACAAAGTCGTTGCACGACTATCACAAACCCCGAATCGCAGACGATATCTTAGCTGCCTGCCTGCGCACATTCGGTG
>JAISAW010000092.1 GCA_031266515.1 Eubacteriales Family XIII. Incertae Sedis bacterium | reverse complement strand
TTGCCGCTTAATGATACGGGCAACCCACATATTGTCGCTGCCTCCGAGGAAGAAATCGAGCGGCTGCAGATACGGGATTTCACATTCATACGCAAGGCGAGGGAATATTTCAAAGACTGCATTCAAACTGGGGATACCGAAAGGATCCGGCAAATGAGACCGGACGTCACTTTCGAGTACTTGACGCAGCTTGCGCCGACACAAATACGTTCGCTCAAAAATAACTTGATCATCAGTATTGCGGACGCCACGCGCATTGCCATATGAAAAATATGTTCCATACGATTGAGTTTGACGCTCATGATATGATCGTTGTGGCCGGGAGACGAAATCGCTGTGACAAGTTTTCCAGAGAGATGGCCTGGCGGGGAATAGTAAACGAAAGGAGCGGTCAATGCCATTCACAACAATCAGGGGCGATATAACAAAGCTGGAATCAGACGCCATTGTAAACGCCGCAAATACCGGCCTGCAGATGGGCGGCGGGGTTTGCGGAGCTATCTTCATCGCTGCTGGAGTGGCGAAGCTGCAGGCTGCCTGCGACAAGCTGTCTCCGATCAAGACGGGCGAGGCAGTCATCACACCGGGGTTTGACCTCCCGGCAAAGTACGTCATACATACAGCGGGGCCTGTCTACGATCACCGAAACAGGGAGCAGAGTGAGCAGTACCTGCGCGACGCCTACAGCAATTCCCTGAAGCTCGCCGTGGAAAATGATTGCAGGAGTATAGCCTTCCCGCTGATTTCAAGCGGCATTTATGGCTACCCGAAAGACGAAGCGCTGCAAGTGGCGACATCGGTGATTCAGGATTTCCTTGCAGGCCACGATATTGATGTGACGCTTGTACTGTTTGGCAAACCGTAATAAGGACAAATCCTTATCGTCGGTTTAGGAACGCACACCATCAACTATCACCCGAAGAAAGTGTTTGTGGACAGCAAACTCCAGCAAAATTCAGTTATTCGAAATTTTCGAATAACTGCCGTTGACAGAAAGCATATAACAGGCAAACGCTTGACACTCATGGAAAAATATGGTAAATTATTGCAGTAGCCATGCAGAAAGCTTACTGTACAGAAGCGCAGGCGGTTTGAAATCCCGGCTATGCTTCCGTACAGGGCTTTCGGCAAAAGATGACAAACTGTAATATTATTCGCCGCAACACCGCTTGACAGGAAGGGCGCGCTGAATGATAATAGTGTTGCGAACATGTGTTTATGAAGTTTAACGGAGGGCAATATGGCAAATCAGGCGACGGCGATAAACGAGGAAAGAGAAAAGGCGTTGGAAGCCGCTTTGGCGCAGATACACAAACAATTCGGGCAGGGAGCGGTGATGAGGCTCGGCGACAGCAATGCTATCGAGCGGATCCAGGCGATACCGACAGGCTCGGTCAGCCTCGATATAGCGACAGGGATAGGCGGAGTGCCGAGAGGGCGGATAGTTGAGATCTACGGCCCCGAATCTTCAGGCAAGACGACCCTTACACTGCATATAATCGCCGAGACCCAGAAACTGGGCGGCAAGGCTGCCTTCATTGACGCTGAGCATGCGCTTGATCCGATATATGCGAAAAACCTTGGAGTCGATACCGACGAACTCCTTGTATCGCAGCCGGACACCGGCGAGCAGGCCCTCGAAATCTGCGAGATGCTTGTCAGGAGCGGGGCTATAGACATAGTCGTCATAGACTCGGTGGCGGCACTCGTCCCGAGAGCGGAGATACAGGGAGAGATGGGCGATTCCCACATGGGGCTTCACGCGCGGCTGATGTCGCAGGCTTTGCGGAAGCTGGCCGGCGTCATACACAAGAGCAACACCTGCGCCATCTTTATCAATCAGCTTAGGGAAAAAGTCGGCGTAGTATACGGCAACCCCGAAGTCACTACCGGAGGCAGAGCGCTTAAGTTTTACGCTTCGATGAGGATAGACGTCCGCAAGATCGAAACCATAAAGTCCGGGGACCAAATGCTTGGCAACAGGACCAGGGCGAAGATCGTAAAAAACAAAGTGGCACCGCCTTTCAAGCAAGCCGAGTTTGACATAATGTATGGGGAGGGCATCTCCAAGGCCGGTGACCTTCTTGACAGCGCCGTTTCGCAGGGGTTCGTCGACAAAGCCGGTTCGTGGTACAGCTACGACGGTGCCAGAATAGGCCAGGGACGGGAAAACGCCAAGACGTATCTCCAGGAAAATCCCGAGATAGCAGCAAAACTGGAAGAGGCGGTAATGGATAAGATCAAGAGCGTCTCCACTCCTTCCGATGAAGCTCCTGAAGGCGTAGTCAGGATCGATGAAGATGGTGTTGTGACCGAGGATTAGAGCATCCGGCGATATCAATAGTCGTCGTCGAAATAATTGCCGTCGTCCTCGTTTCCGAACGAGCCGAATACTTCGTCCCGGTCTTCGTCGAATTCGCGGTAGCTTTCGCCAGCGCTGTACCTTTCTTCATAGTCGCCGTAGTCGTCGTAGTCGTCGTCTTCGTCGAATTCATCGTAGTCGTCCCTGAGTTTCGAAACCGGCACGATGTATTCGTCTATCTCATAGTCAAGCGTCTCGGAGAAGTCAAAGGTATAGTCGTCGTCCGTCATCCCCTGCAAAAGCGAATTGGTCAAAGCCTCCATCAGGCTTTGGTCTGACTCGGCACCGTTCGCATTGTTGCGGCAAACGACACGGGCTTCGTCTTTGTACCAGGATTTGAATTTCAGAAACTCTTCGGTAAAAGATTCCGCAAAGGCTTCGCCTTCTTCGGATCTGATGATGCCGGTGAGGTAGGCTCTTATCGCCTGGATCAGCGTATACAGGTCGATTTCCCCGTCGGGGACAGCCCTCAACAATTCGTCAAAATAGCCTTCCACCACGCCCACGAACGCTTCCTGGTCCACCCCGAGGAAAAGCGCCTGCAAAATTTCAGGCGGGATGTCCTCGTCATTCTCTGCCAGCTCGGCAAATTGCTCAAAGTAAACCAGGTCATCCGGGCTGTCAATATCAAGAAGGCTCAGTAAACTATCAAGATCCATCTGCTATCTCCTTATCTCTGTTTCAAGATCAAAACTTTTAAAAGCCACCCTGTATTTGGAATCGCGGAATATCTTGTCTATCATGTTGACAAAGTTTTCCGACAGGTCGCTGGCGTAAAAAATATTTTCGTGCGAATGCGAATCGGCGTACAGGCTTCTTTTCTCCAACTCATCGTTGATACTTTGCAACATCTCCTCCGAAGGGTCTATTATCTCAAGGTGAGGGTACAAAGCAGAGATGCTCTTTCTGATAAGAGGATAATGCGTACAACCGAGCACGAGTGTGTCCAATTTGTTTTCGCCCACAAAGCCGTCCATATAGCGGCTGATGAGAAGCTCGATGATCTCGCCTTCAGTCATCCCCTCCTCAATGAGAGGCACGAAAGCGGGACAGGCTTTTTGGAACAATTTGAGCGAAGGGTTGTACCTCAGGATCTTTCTGGGATACTCGCCGCTCTGCACAGTCACTTTGGTGCCTATGATGCCGATCCTGTTTGTGCTGTTGCAGCGTTTTGCGACGGTATGCGAAGCGGGGCTTATGATGCCCAGGACCGGGATGCCAGGATGCCTTTTCCGTATATCCTCGATAGCCACGCCGCTGACTGTGTTGCAGGCGATGGCGATCATTTTTACATCCCTTTCCGCCAGAAAATCAGATATCTCAAAAGCGAAGCCCCTGATCGTCGAGACTGCCTTCGAGCCGTATGGGGTACGCGCAGTGTCGCCGAAATAAATGATGCTCTCATTCGGAAGCGATTGCATCAAGTGCGGTATGCATGTCAGGCCGCCAAGGCCTGAATCAAAAAAACCAATAGGTCTGTTGTCCATCTCTTTTCATTCTTGCCGCAGCATGGTGCACAGACGCCTGTGTAAACTTCTCTGCGTACGGCTGCTACGCTCATCGCATTTCTCCGCAGTCTCTTCGAGCCGGTAAACCTCTTTGCATGTGGCTGCTATCCAAAATGCCCGTATGATATACTTATCGGCAGCGAAGCTTCTGCTCGCCGGCTCCTTTACTGGGGATAATAGCACGGCGAAAAAGTATAGACAAGCGCAGGGGAGTTTTTGCCTGCGCTGTTGATTGGCGGAGCAATACTGTTCACACGAGGCAAAAATCCTCGTAACTTTTAGGGTTTGACCCGGATTGATCCAGCAAATCTCCGGCGTCTGAACAGTAACGGCCGGACAGCATAAAGAAGAGGCTCGTGTGTGCCTGTGCCGGATTTTGAACAAATTGAAAGGTAAACGAATGGCAAAGAAGAGAGAAGATATAGCTTCAGGATACAAATGGGCTATCGATCGGATGTACGCCGATGAAAAGTCATGGTCAAAGGAGCTTGCCGCGGCGGGAAAACTTGCGGAGAAATTCAAAATACATGAGGGTGTATTCACGCAAAATGCCGAAGCATTGCTTGCAGCTCTGCGGGACAGAGACAAACTCTGGCAAAAGACGGAGCGTGTATATGTCTACGCACGAATGAGAAGGGACGAGGACAACCGTAGCCCGAAGTATCAGGAGGCTGAGAGCAAGGCTGCGGCCCTGCTTGCAAAAACTTCTGCCGCCATGGCGTTTTTTGAGCCGGAATTTCTGACGCTCCCCGAAGGGAAGGTCGCATCATTTGTCAAGGAGAAGCCGGAGCTGAAACTGTACGGGCACCTCATCAAGCGCATGCTCAGGCAGAAGGCCCACGTGCTCAGCGGAGGCGAAGAAGAGATCATGGCGAGGCTCGGCGAAGTCCTCGGTGCAACCGGCGATATTTTTACGATGATAAACGATGCGGACATGAAGTTCGGCAAAGTGAAAAACGAAACCGGCAGGCTCGTGGAGCTGACGCACGGGAACTTCAGCACATTCATGGAGTCTCGAAAACGCTCAGTGAGAAAACAGGCATACGGTGCCATGTACGACGCATACATCAAACAGGAAAATACGCTTGCCTCGGCATATAGCTACAATACGAAGACAGGTGCCGTGACCGCCTCGATAAGGAAGTATCCTTCCGCACTCGCACAGGCGCTGAGTCCTGACAACGTGAACACAAAGGTGTATGAAAACCTCATCATGACAGTAGGCGAGCATCTTTCGGTGCTGCACAAATACATGAAGATAAAGAGCCGGATACTGAAACTGGACAAACTTGAAATGTACGATATGTACGTCCCCCTCATCCGCTACCCCGAAAGGAGGATCAGCTTTGAAAAGGCTGTGGCGATAATGGGTGAAGCCCTGGCCCCGCTCGGAGAGGATTATAAGGAAAAGGCCGTGAGCGGCGCACTCGGCGGATGGATCGACGTGTATGAAAACGAAGGAAAAAGCAGCGGGGCCTATTCATTTGGCAGCTACGACAGTGACCCCTACATACTGATGAATTTCTCAGGTAAAATGAAGGACGTGTTCACGCTTGTGCACGAGATGGGGCATTCCATGCATTCGCACTATACGAGAGCCGCGCAGCCTTTCGTTTACGGCGGGCATTCCATATTTACCGCCGAGGTGGCGTCGACCGTAAACGAAAATCTATTGGTCAGGCACCTGATGCGAAAAGCGGCTTCGGAAAAAGAGCGGGCTTACTACATCTGGCTGTACCTTGAAGGGTTTCGCACCACACTGTTCAGGCAGACGATGTTTGCTGAGTTCGAAAAATTGACGCACGAGACTGTTGAAAGCGGGGAAGTCCTCACTGCGGCTTTTCTTGCGGAAGAGTATGGGAAGCTAAATTCAAAATACCACGGGAAAGCCGTCGTCACAGACGAGCGTATCGCGCGCGAGTGGTCGAGGATCCCTCACTTCTACAGGGCGTTCTATGTGTATAAATACGCAACAGGGTTTTCGGCTGCTGCCGCCCTGTCCGAGCGTATCATGGGCGGCGGGGATGAAGAGGTATCCGATTACATGCGTTTCCTCTCCCTCGGCGACAGTGCCGACCCGATAGATTTGCTGAAGATAGCGGGGATAGATATGAGCAAACCCGAGCCGATAGCGGAAGCTATAAAGACGTTTGGGAAATTGGTGCGTGAGTTCGACAGACTTACAAAATAGTGGGGATAGTGTAATGAGCAGAGTAAGCATTTTGGAAACAGGTTTTACCGATTCGGGAGACCTGATAGAAAAGCTGGGCGACAAACTTGAGGCAGCCGGATTTGATGTGATTGTCGGTGATATAGAAGGGGCAGATCTTGCGATATGCGTGGGCGGCGACGGCTCTTTTCTGAATACGCTCGCGAGATTTGATTTTCCGGACATACCTTTTGCGGGGATCAATACCGGCCACCTCGGATTTTTTCAGGAACTTGACGAGGAAGACATAGACCTGTTTATACGCAGGTACAAAGGCGGCAGATATATCAAACAGTACTATCGCACGGTTTCGGCCGATGTCGAGCTGGGCGAAGAAAGGCTTTCGCTTCAGGGGCTCAATGATGTGGTCGTAAAAGGGGAACACGGCAAGCTGGCGCACTTCGCCATATACGTGGGGGAACGTTTCATAGAGGATTTCGTCGGCGACGGAGTCGTTGTGTCAACCCCTGCAGGCAGCACCGCGTACAATTATTCGCTCGGCGGCAGCATAGTCGATCCCGACATCGACTTGCTTCAGCTGGCACCGATAGCACCCCTGTCTACAGCGGCTTACCGTTCGTTCACGTCAAGCATCTCATCACCGCCGGACAGCGATATAAACCTTGTGCCAAATGCGGACCGCAGCGCCGAACTCAGCGTCACGGTCGATGGCAACGAATACAACTGCAAAGATGTGAAAGTCATCCGTGTCAGATTATCAAAAAAAAGAGTGGAACTGCTCAGATTCAAAGACTATGAATTTTGGGATACGGTAAAACGCAAACTGCTTGGCGACTGAATGGGCCGCACGGGCTAAGAGGGCTTGATGAGCAGGGATTTCAAAGTCAAAGCCGCTCCCGGGCAGAGCGGTATGATGGTAAAGACCGTACTTCGCAGAAGCAGCGGGGTTTCCACGAGACTGATCAGAAGGGTGGCCCACGGAGACGGGGCGTTGTTCCTGAACGGCAAGCCCGCCAAGTTTATCGACAAAGTGGTCGATGGCGATGAGATCACACTCGTGATGCCGGAAGAAAAAAGCGATTTTACGGCGGAAGCCATCCCGGTCGACATCATGTACGAAGACGACCACTTGATCCTCCTCGACAAAGTGCCGGGGATAGTGGTACATCCGACGAAAGGGCATGTCGGCCACACCGTCGCAAACGCCATACAGCATCATATGGAGCAGACAGGCGAGAGTTACAAGATAAGGTTCGTGAATCGGCTTGATATGGATACGTCGGGTGTGCTGCTTGTGGGAAAAACCTCCCTCGCACAGAGCGATTTTTCTCAGCGGGTCGCGGCCGGCCTGGTGACGAAGGAGTATTTGGCCATAGTCACAGGAGACCTTCGCGGCACAGGGGTTGTCGATGCCCCCATAGCGCTCTTTGAAGAGGGTTCTCCCCGACGCATGGTGGCCGAAGGAGGGTATCCTTCGAAGACGGAGTATGTGAGCGAGAAAAATTTCACTGTTGGCGGCGACAGATATTCGCTTGTCAGGCTTCGGCTTCACACCGGCAGGACCCATCAAATCCGGGTACACCTCGCGCATATCGGGCATCCCGTTCTTGCAGACCACCTCTACGGCAGCCCGAGCGAATTGATAGAAAGGCAAGCCCTGCATTCGCACATACTTTCGTTCCCGCATCCGATTACCGGCAAACAGCTTGAATTCATGGCCGGATTGCACGATGATATGATGAAGCTGCTCCCGGACGAATGGATAGGCAATATGAAGGGATAATGCTAATATAATCATATGGTCAGTATAGGAAGCATAAAGTAAAATAGATTGCGGAGAAGTGAACAGTGAAAGAGACAAGCGACAAAAAAATAGCGGTGCTTATAGATACCGAAAATATATCGTCAAAAAACATCGACGATATATTGGACAAAGTATCGCTCGAAGGCATTGCTACCATCAAGAGGATATACGGGGATTTCAGCGCGGAGTCCAAAGCGCCCCAGGCAATCGCCTGGAACAGGGAAGTGGCTGAGCATGCGCTCATGCAAGTGCAGCAGCTGCAAAACAGCAAAGGAAAAAACTCATCAGATTCGGCGCTCATCATAGACGCCATGGATCTCATGTATTCCGGCCACGTTGATGCGTTTTGCCTGGTGTCAAACGACAGCGATTTCACAAGGCTTGCCAACAGGATAAGGGAGAGCGGCATTGACGTCATAGGCATAGGCACTGCGCCTGGCGTCAGTTCGAAGTCTTTCGTGAATGCCTGCACCAAATTTTATTTCCTGAGCGATAAGAGCGCCGGCGTGAGAAAACCTGCTGACAAGCAAAAACCGAAATCAGGCAAAGCCGAGACTGCGGACAAAAGCCTCAAAGAGTTCAAGGGCGTCAAGCCTTTGCCGATCCCCAAAAATGTAATTGACACCATCGTCGCCGCCATAGAAAACGCGGATTTGGACAGCGACGACTGGGCGAACATATCGCAGGTAGGCAGTGTGCTCAGGAGGAGGTTCCCCGAATTTGACCCGAGCCACTGGAACAGGCCCAAGCAGATGTCAGCTTTTTTGAAAAGCATCAGCGAGTTTGAAGTCGCGGCGGCGGAGGATATCGGCAAGCCGTCCGGGAGCTATATCAGAATAAGGACTTGATAAATGCCACTGATCGTACTCGGAGCTATAGTAATAATAGGCGCGCTGTTTTTGGTTTTGACGTCGTCCAAGTCTTCGGATGAGAGAAAATCCAGGTTGGTCAACGCGCCTTTCAAAGTGAAAGAGATGGAGGACGACGCATCTTCAAAAGGCGGCGCTTCGAAAAGCGACACGCCGAAAGGCAAAGTGATCCACCTCTATGGCGAGAAGAAGGACGAAAATGGTGAATAGCTCTATAGCGATCCTCGTACTGTCGGTATTGGTCGCCTTGATATTGACCGTTTTGGCTGCCCTGTATGTAGCAACGAAAAAAAATGCGGCCGCCACGGATGTGGCCAGGCTCGAAGGCCTTCTCATCCAAACGAAACAGGAGTTGGCGGAACAACAGAGGAGAGCCGCCATTGAAGTGATGGAACAGTCGGGGCAAGTCGCCGCAGGCCTGCGCATTGAGATCGGTGCCAACCTGAACAACCAGGCTGTGCAAAACGAGCAAAAGCTCGACAACATCAGGACCACGATGGAAACGAGGATCAAGGCACTGCAGGACGACAACGCCGTCCAGCTCGACCGCATGCGTTCGACTGTTGACGAAAAGCTGCAGAAGACCCTGGAAGAACGGATAGGGCAATCGTTCAAACTTGTGAATGACAGGCTTGAACAAGTGTATAAAGGCCTCGGTGAAATGCAAACGCTTGCCGAAGGGGTTGGCGATTTGCAAAAGGTCCTTTCAAATGTCAAGACAAGAGGTATCCTCGGAGAGATACAGCTCAGAGCCATTCTCGAAGATATACTTACAAAGGACCAGTATGAGGAAAATGTTGCGACGGTCCCCGGTTCAAGCGACAGGGTGGAATTCGCCGTCAGGCTTCCGGGCGCGGGGCCTGACGCGGGCGATGAACCGGTGTATCTCCCTGTAGACTCCAAATTTCCCGCCGATGCGTATGCCAGCCTGGTTGACGCGTATGAAGCGGGCGACAAGGCCTCTGTCACTGCCGCGCAGAAAACACTGGTGACGAGACTGAATGGGGAAGCGAAAAAAATACGGGAGAAATATGTGTCTCCCCCTTTCACCACCGATTTCGCGATACTCTTCCTGCCCTTCGAGGGGCTGTACGCCGAAGTGGTCAGGCTTGGCATGGTGGAGGAGCTTCAGCGCGGCTACAAAGTGAATATCGCGGGTCCGACGACCATGGCCGCTCTGCTGAATTCATTGCAGATGGGATTTAAGACCCTTGCCATACAGAAGCGGTCGAGTGAAGTGTGGGATGTGCTCGCCGCAGTCAAAACCGAATTTGGAAAGTTCGAAGGGGTATTGCAGAGCGTACAAAACAGATTGGGGCAGGCGGACAAAGACCTCGACAAACTCATAGGCACGAGGACAAAAGCCATCAACAGGAAACTGAGGGATGTCTCTGTCCTGAGCGATAGCGACAGCGCCGAATTGATTTCGGAGGACGCGCTGGAAGAGTTGGACGAGGAAACGGAAAAAGCCGGAGAGGCGTAGATGGGGAGTATGGAGTCAAAAGCAAATGCCCCACGCATTTTTGCGATAGCCGACCTGCACCTGTCCGGTTCGCAGGAAAAACCGATGGATGTCTTCGGAGAGGAATGGAAACACCATGACGTCAAGACCGCCGAAAACTGGAAAGCGGCCATCGGCGATGACGACTATGTGATCATCGCAGGGGATATCTCATGGGCCCTCAAATTTGAAGATGCTTTGCCGGATCTCGATTGGATCCACAATCTTCCCGGGAAAAAAATCATCACCAGAGGCAATCACGACCTGTGGTGGCACGGTATCACAAAGCTCAATAAACTGTACGATGATGTGAGATTCCTTCAAAACGACCACATCATGGTCGGCGATACCGCCGTCTGCGGCTCGCGCGGATGGCTGCTTCCCGGAGCGGACGGGTACAGTGGGGAAACCGATGACCGTATAGTGGCCAGGGAGCTGATAAGGATGCGCCTGTCGCTTGACGCGGCGATGAAAGAATCTCCCGGAGGAATCATTTTTGCAATGCACTTCCCTCCCGCCGTCGCACCAAAAAACCGCTCGGTGTTCACGGATCTGTTTGAGCAGTATCCCGTGAAGCAGGTTGTCTACGGGCATCTGCACGGGAAAAGCGCTTTCAAAAAAGGGGTCAAAGGCGAACAAGGCGGTATCCTGTACCGCCTTGTCTCAATTGACTACCTGGACTTTTGCCCTGTGCTGATTTAAGGTTTTAAAAGCCTCTGGCTCTATTCGCCGATATACGCTATGGTTTCGATCTCCACGAGCGCACCTTTGGGCAGCGCTTTCACGCCGACTGCCGACCTAGCGGGTTTGTCAGTGAAGTAAGCCGCATATACCTCGTTGAATGCGGCGAAGTCGTCCATGTCAGCCAGGAAACAAAGTGTCTTCAGGACTTTGTCGGGGCTTGCGCCGGCTTCCTGCAACAGAGCGTCGATATTTTTCAGCACCTGTTCAGTCTGTGCTTTGATCTCCGTGCCGACGATCTCCCCCGTCGCCGGATTGATCGGAATCTGTCCGGAGGTGAATAAGAATCCGCCGACCGCCTTTGCCTGGCTGTAAGGGCCTATTGCCGCAGGCGCTCTGTCTGTCGATATGGTATTGATCATGTTGGTACCCTCCTTATATCCATGAGACATTGGTTTTTTATTTCTCCGATTATATATTTACCCACCGGAGCAATTCATGATATCACAAGCGGCGTCACGATGTTACTGATCAGATATACGCGGGAGATTGGCATAGGCTTGACGCGATTAGTTACTCGCTCTTGTTTTCCGCCTATTGCGCGCCGGGGGTATTTCGTGGTTGAATGGGAGAATGAAACATTGCTTTATCATCAACCCGGCCGCGGGCCAGGGAAATGCCGAGAGCGTCCTTTTGCCGAAAATCATGTCGGCTGTGAAGAGCGCGGGCGTTAGCTATGAGATACACAGGACCATCAATGTGGGCGACGGCGAGTCCCATGTCCGGGATATCTGTCAGTCGGCCTCGGACTCGCCCGTCCGTTTTTACTCGTGCGGCGGAGATGGCACACTGAACGAAGTAGTAAGCGGCGCGTATGGCTGCCCAAACGCAGAAGTAGCTTGCATACCTGCGGGGACAGGCAATGATTTCGTCAGGATGTTCACAGACAGGAAAGCTTTTTTGGATATAGGCGCCATGATCGAAGGGGTGCCTGTCCCTGTGGATGTGCTGGAATACAGGATACTTGGAGAGTTTGCTTCAAGGTTTGTC
The DNA here is from genome assembly GCA_031266515.1 of Eubacteriales Family XIII. Incertae Sedis bacterium. GTDB lineage: Bacteria > Bacillota > Clostridia > Peptostreptococcales > Anaerovoracaceae > JAISAW01. The sequence continues at coordinate 6,539 of JAISAW010000092.1, read as the reverse complement.
ACAGGCTCACCGCCCAAGACCTCCGGGTATGCGGTCAATATGCTTAATATGGGGTTTGACGCAAACGTGGTGACGAGGACGCAGACTCTGAAAAAGAAGCCTCTTCTCGGAGGCACAGGGGCTTACATAGCGGGAGTCGTCTCGGAGCTGGCAAGGATGAGAAAGCTTGATGTGAAAGTCGCATTCGATGGCGGCGAACCATACGATGCCCGGCTGCTTCTCGCAGGGATAGGAAACGGGCGTTACAGCGGTGGCGGCTTCAACGGTATCCCCATGGCCGAGATTGACGACGGCTACATGGATGTGTTGATGGTCAAAATGATGACAAGAAGGGTTTTCGCCAAGTTTGTCAAGAGTTATCACGATGGCGTACATATAGGTAAGCCGGAAATGGCTGCTTACCTGATGCATGTCCGCTGCAAGGAGATGGAGATCGAAACTGAAGAAGAGACTGACCTTGCCGTCGATGGGGAGACGTGCGGAGTGCGAGGCAAAGTGAAGTTCGCAGTGGCGGACGAGCAGATACGCTTCGTTTTGCCGAAAGGATTGATTCAATGACGAAGAAAAAAATGAAGAATATTGCTGCGGCGCTGATAGCGGCCTCGTTGGTATTGGCTCTCAGTGCCTGCAACTTCTCCGCTCCGCGTTCATCCGGCACTTCTGATGAAGATCCCGGGGAAGAATCTTATCAGGAGATCGTTTCAAGCGAGTCGGGAGCTGTGTTCACTTTCCCCGAAGACTGGAAAACAAGCGACGGCAATGACGTGGCGTCTATCAATGTCGAAGCCCCCGCAAATGATGTGGCATTTCTCCTCGTTGAAGAACCCACATCAGACTTTGTTGCGGATACGACAGATGTTTATTACGGCGATCTGGTTTCGGAAAATTTCTCTTCCACTCTGGATCCCACAACGATGGAACTTTCCGAATGGGAACAAGTTTATGCGGGAAAAGCCAACCTGCCGGCGGTGAGACGGGAGATCAAAGGGACGATCGATAAAAAGAAAGCCACGATGATCATCACGATAGTCAGGACGGAAGCATATTTCTATCAAATGGTCCAGGCTTCGGGGGCTTCGGATCTGAGCTATGCCCTTCCGGTATTTGATGACATTCTGAAGACCGCGGACTTCAAATAAACAAAACGGCAGCAGGCCCCAGATGGTAGTGGACGAAAACCAGCTTATCGAATATGGGCGAACGATCGCCGACGGCCTTACGCCCGGAAGCGTGGTCGCTCTGTACGGGGATCTTGGCAGCGGCAAGACGACACTCGCTGCCGCAATAGGCGACGGGCTTGGTGTGAAGGAAAGGGTCACAAGCCCTACCTTCACCATCATCAATGAGTACTATTCAGGGCGCTTGCCGTACTACCATTTTGATGTGTACCGGATAGGCGGCCCTGCGGAAATGTACGAACTCGGATACGACGAATATTTCGATGGCGATGGGGTGACGGTCGTCGAATGGGCCGATCTTATAGAAGGCCTTCTCCCTGCCCGCACGGTCAGAGTACGATTGGCATACGCTGGCGAAGGGGAAAAAAGGGTGGTGGAGCGGCCATGAACCTATTGGCGCTTGAAACAAGCGGCTCCATCGCCTCGGTAGCTTTGATGGGAGACGACGGGGCGACATACAGCATCGGTGGAGGACAGTACCTCGCACACCTTACTACGCTGCTTCCGATGATCGACAGCCTGCTTGCGGAGAGAGGGCTTGGGATTTCGGATATAGATGCCATCGCGGTCAGTGCCGGCCCGGGGTCATTTACGGGGATCCGAATAGGCATCGCTACGGCAAGGGCTCTTGCCCAGGCTCTGAAGATCAAACTCATCAAGGTTCCCACGCTGGAGACATTTATTTTTGTCGGCGATGCTTCGGGCCATGCGGGCAGAATAGTATGCCCTGTCTTCGACGCACGGAGAGGCCAGGTCTATGCAGGCGCGTGGTATATGTATCCGGACGGGGAAAAAGCGGCTCTTGTCCCCGGCGCTGCTTACGATCCTGACGAATACGCTTTGCTTCTGAGGGCGTCTGCAGAAGGCTTGCTCTCATCCTCGTCATTTGAAGCGGATGCTGCAAGCGGGCTTGAATGCTGGTTTGCAGGAGACGGCACAGAAAAATACGCCGAGCGGATATTATTGGGGCTCGGAGGCCTCGCTGTGAAGGCTATTGTGACAGGCACCATTCAAGATGCGCCGTCCGTCGCAGAGTGGGCCGCCACCTACGGCAGCCAGATTGAATATTTTGATTTGCTTCCTATATATATGCGGAAAGCGGAAGCGCAGAGGAAGCTCGATGAAAAGGCCGGTGCAGGCTCCCCGCTCTACGCAGGCGCTGTCGTCAGGGAGGCGAGTGCAAAAGATGCCTTGCCCATTCATGCCGTGGAGCGTATGTCTTTCGACGATCCGTGGTCTATACTTTTGCTTCGCGCCGATATTTCGAATGACGACAGCATATACACTGTAGCCGAAGTAGAAGGGGTAGTTGTCGCCTTTGCCGGATTGAGCCTGATCCACGGCGAGGGGCACGTCATGAATGTGGCGGTGCAGCCGGCTTTTCGCGGCAAGGGGATAGGAAGAGCCTTATTCGATGCTTTGCTGACAGAGGCGGGGAATAGAGGCGCAGGGGATGTCACGCTTGAAGTAAGGGAGGGCAACGAGCAGGCGATACGCTTTTATGAAAGCTTCGGATTTACGAAAGAAGGTCTTAGAAAGAATTACTATGCCGTTCGCGGAGGCGGCAGAGAAGCCGCTGTCATCATGTGGAGGCGGCGCATATGAAAGACGGCAAGACGCTGGTCCTCGGGATAGAAACAAGTTGCGACGAAACAGCCGCCGCTGTGGTCGCCGATGGGCGCGAGATCATTTCAAATGTCATAGCGTCACAGATAGACGTGCACCGGGTCTTTGGCGGAGTGGTCCCGGAGATAGCTTCGAGACACCACTTGATCGCTGTGAACGAAATAGCCGCCGAGGCTATGGGCGAAATCAGCCCCGCCGAAATAGATGCGGTCGCCGTCACTGAAGGCCCCGGGCTTGTCGGCGCGGTACTGATAGGGATCGCCACTGCAAAGTCGTATGCCTATGCCTGGGGCAAACCCCTTGTCGGAGTGCATCATATACGCGGGCATATCTGCGCAGCGCTTTTGGAGACAAAGGAATTGGAGCCGCCGTTCCTCTCCCTTGTCGTGTCAGGCGGGCATACCTCTATTGTGGATGTCGCGGGCATAGGCGAGATGACGGTGATCGGAAGCACACGGGACGATGCGGCGGGGGAAGCTTATGACAAAGTCGCTCATGTGCTCGGCCTTGGCTATCCCGGCGGGCCGCTTGTGGATGAGCTTGCAAGATCCGGAGATCCCGACGCTATAGCGTTTAAAAGGGTGATGCTCGAAGCCGGCAGCCTCGACTTCAGCTTCAGCGGGATCAAAACCGGAGTGATGAATTTCATGAACACTGAAAGGCAGGCCGGCAGAGAGCCAAATGCAGCGGATGTCGCCGCAGGGTTTCAGCAGTCTGTGATAGATGTCCTCACCGCAAAGACGATGATGGCACTTGAACGTACAGGCAGGAAAAATCTTACTGTATGCGGAGGCGTAGCGGCAAACAGCGCTCTCAGGGCGCGTATGAAAAAAGCCTGCGAAGAAAAAGGCATCGGGCTTTACATCCCCTCGCCCATACTGTGTACCGACAATGCTGCCATGATAGCGAGCGCGGGCTACTTCGCGTTTGAAGCCGGGGAGAGGGCCGATCTGTACCTTGACGCCCATGCGGCACTGGAGCTCGACTGACGCTGCAGATTTACGAGACGCGGTTGTTACGCTCCTGCGCAGTTTTGAAATGAATCCGAGTCAAATCCCCTAAACGTTTGAGTAAAATCTTACACATGTGCGAACAGTAACGATTAGCCCGCGCCATTCGAAGAAATAAATGTGCGAGAAGAATCGGTTTGCAGCTCTTGTGCTATACTGTCTGCATGGCTTTTTTTACAGATAATAAAAACGATAAGAATATTTTCAGCGTACGCGACGGAGTGCTGTACATTGAAGGCGTCAGCGCGCTTAGCCTGGCGGAAGAATACGGTACCCCGCTCTACGTCTATTCGAAACGATCGATCAAAGACAGGTGCCGGGAGATCAAAGAGGATTTTTTAGACAGGTATCCGGGGACCGAAGCGTCCTATGCGGCGAAAGCTTTTTTGACTCCTGCCATAGCCGAGCTTATTGACGGCGAAGGCCTGATGCTTGACGTGGTGTCCGGAGGCGAGCTTTTTGTGGCGCTCGCCGGAGGATTCCCCGCATCGAAAATAAAGTTCCACGGAAACAACAAGACCAGGGAAGAGCTTGAGTATGCATTGAGAAGCGGGGTCGGGCGTATAGTGATCGACGCGCTGGATGAGATAGACTTGCTGGAGGAGGCGGCAAAGCGCCTTGGCAAGGTCCAGAAGGTGCTTTTCAGGATCACCCCTGAAGTGAAAGCAGGCGCGCACGACCATATCACCACCGGACAGCGAAATTCCAAATTTGGAATACCAATGGACGGCCATATCATTTTTCCGTTGATAGAAAAATCCCTGAAGAGTGAAAATATCATACTGTCGGGACTTCACTTCCATCTAGGCTCACAGCTTTTTGAAGACGCCCCATTTTTGGAAGCGCTCGGGAAGGCGCTTGATCTGGTTCTCGCCGTCAGGGACAGGTACGGCTATACCATGCCCGAACTAAATGTCGGCGGCGGATATGGTGTGCACTATGTCGACGGCGAAGAGAGGAAGCCCTACTCGTATTTCGTCGATCCCATTATGAAAAAAGTGGACGAGTACTGCGCGAGCAACGATATGGCGGCTCCCGTGGTGGGAATCGAGCCTGGCCGGTCGGTCGTAGGCGAAGCTGGCGTCACTCTGTATAGAATAGGCAGCGTTAAAAAAATACCCGAAGGCAAGACTTTCGTATCTGTCGATGGAGGGATCAGCGACAATATCCGCCACGCCCTGTACGACGCTGAGTATGAAGCGGTCATAGCGAACAAGGCCGGGGACTTGCCGTCGGTCCGGGCGGTCGTCTGTGGCAAGCTTTGTGAAGAGGGCGACCGTATCATCAGCGACGCTCTGATAGCCGAGCCGGAGAGGGCGGACGTGCTCTGCGTGTTTACCACGGGGGCGTACTGCTACTCAATGGCAAGCAACTACAACAAGATGACGAAGCCTGCCGTCGTGCTTGTCGACGGGGAGGCTTCCGAGGTTTTGGTAAAAAGGCAGGAATACAAAGACTACTTATCGACTGAGCGCTGAGAGGGATCCCAGTATCATCGGGCCAGCCGGCGAGATACGGGGCGAAGCTAAGCGGCTCAGCCGATCAACGACAACCCGTCGTCGCGGTAAGCCGCAAGGGCCCTGTCGCTGCTTATCAGCGTCAGGTTTCGGTATATAGCCTGGCAGACGAGCATGCGGTCGAAAGGGTCGCGGTGATCCTTTTTCGACGGCAGCCTATCCAGCTCGGCGGCTTCAAAGGGTTCGAAGTTCAGCAAAGCCACGCCTTTCTCATACAGCAGGAAAGGCAGGTTGACCGGCTCCAGGCCGTCGATCGAAAGCTTTCCAAGGGAATGCTTGACGGAAATCTCCATGATGGAGACCGAGCTGACATGGATGACGTTTTGAGGGTTCACTATGGCTGTCCGCGCCCGTATACTCAACTCTTTGCTATCGGTCAGCGTCCAAATCAGCGAACAGGTATCAAGAAGGATATTCACAGTTCGATAAGCTCCTCACCGGTCATCTTCCAGTCTTCGCCGATGCTGAATGAAGCTTTGCCTTTCAGGCAGCCGAGAAGCCCGCCTTTCTTCGTGGCAGGGATCGGTGTCACTCTCGCCACGGGTACTTTTGCCCTCCCGTACAGGATCTCCACTTCCCCTCCTGATTTCACCCGTTCAATCACTGATGAAAAGTTCGATTTAAAAGCAGCTACTGATAATTTCTCCATGATCCACCTCCTTGCATCTCTTCGATTATCATCCATTCTTGACAACTTGTCAAGCAACTTTCTCAAAAAAATCGATCCACCCACCCCCAAAAAACCTTCAAACAGCCCCACTGATTGTTTGACTATGGATGGCCGATGAAATACAATACGGGGCGGAGGTAGTCAAGCATTGTATAGCGAGGCTCCGGGTGTCTGTTAAAACCATAGATGCCCACCAATTTTTGAATAAAAAGTTTTATCTGTTTCTTGGAAAAATCCCTTGCACAGTTGATTGTGGTGTCATATAATAGTAAATTGCCTCAAGTTGTGCTTTTAGTATCCAGATAAGGAGTGATGTTATGCCCCACCCGATAAAAATAGGCAACAAAGAACGGCTTAGCTTTTCGACTATTCATGAAGTCGGCAAGATGCCGAATCTCATTCAAATACAGACTGAGTCCTATAATTGGTTTATCAACGAGGGATTGAAGGAAGTGTTTACGGACATATCCCCCATATCCGACTTTGCTGACAATTTGGAGCTTGAGTTTCTCGACCATAAATTCAATACTCCCGAAAA